>JACCRA010000350.1 GCA_013813825.1 Pyrinomonadaceae bacterium
GAGCATTAGCGGCACGTTCGGGCCGTACACGTCCGCGTCCATCAAGCCGACGTTCGCGCCCTTTTGCGCCAGCGCGACAGCGAGATTGACGGCCACCGTCGATTTCCCGACGCCGCCCTTGCCCGACGAGACCGCGATGATGTTCCGCACGCCCGGCACCACGACCTTATCGCCGAGGCCGCGACCTTTGGGCACTTCCGCGTCCATCGTCACGTTCACCGAACTGACGCCGGGCAACTCGCCGACGTACTGCCGCGCCAGCGATTCCATCTGTTCCTTGACCGGGCAGGCCGGCGTGGTCAGCACGATGCGGAACGACACGTCGCCGCCCGCAATCCGTAAATCCTTGATAAAGCCGAGCGTCACGATGTCTTTTCGCAAGTCCGGGTCTTCGATCCGGCGTAGCGCATCGAGCACGCCCTGTTCTGTGATCTGTGTCATAATTTGTACCGGCTAAATTATAAGGCTATTCACACTTCACGTAAAATCGGCCTCCTGATTTCCGATCTTGCCTATGACTGAAACAAAAACCAAAATTGTCCGCGCCGCCTGCCCGCACGACTGCCCCGACACGTGCGCGATGCTGGTCACGGTCGAGAACAATCGCGCGGTGCGTGTCGCGGGCGATCCGGATCATCCGGTGACGCGCGGGACGCTCTGCACCAAAGTCGCCAACTATCACGAGCGGACGCATAGCCCAGAGCGGATCAAGACCTGTCTGCGGCGCGCGGGGGCGAAAGGCGAGGGGCATTTCGTGCCCATCAGTTGGGATGAGGCGCTCGGTGAGATCGCGGCGCGCTTCGGCGCGCTGGCCGCTTCGGACGAGGGCGCGGAGACGATTCTGCCTTACAGCTATTGCGGCACGATGGGCTTGGTGCAGTCCGAGTCCATGGACCGGCGTTTCTTCCACCGGCTCGGCGCGTCGCTGTTGGATCGCACAATCTGCGCTTCAGCCGGCTCCGCCGGTTATGACGCGACGCTCGGCGCGAAGCTCGGCACCGACCCGGAACAATTCGCCGACGCACGCCTGATTATCCTCTGGGGGACCAACACGATTACCAGTAACGTCCACCTCTGGCCGTTCATCCTCGAAGCGAAGCACAAGGGCGCGCGGCTCGTCGCCATCGATCCGCGCCGCACGCGCACGGCCGATCAGTGTGATGAGCACGTCGCTTTGCGCCCCGGCACCGACGCCGCGTTCGCGCTCGGGCTAATGCACGTCATTTTCGCTGAAGGCTTAGAAGATCGGGACTATCTGGAAAAGCACGCCATCGGCGCGGAAGAACTGCGCGCGCAAGTGCGCGCTTACACGCCGGAGCGCGTCGCGGAGATTTGCGGCGTCGAAGCGGAAATTATCGTGCGGCTCGCGCGCGAGTATGCAACTGTGCGGCCGGCCGTGATCCGGATCAACTACGGCTTGCAGCGGCACGCGGGCGGTGGGATGGCTGTGCGGACGATGGCCTGCCTGCCGGCCATCGTCGGCGCGTGGCGCGACGCGGCGGGCGGCATCCTGCTCTCGACGAGCGGGACGTTCCCGCTCAACTACCACGCGCTTGAGCGCCCCGATCTCTTGCCCAGCCCGCGCCCGCGCACCGTTAACATGTCGCAACTCGGGGCGGCGCTCACGTCTCTAAACGATCCGCCCGTCCGCGCCCTCTACGTCTATAACTCGAACCCGGCGGCCGTCGCGCCCGATCAGACGCAGGTGTTAGCGGGCTTGAGGCGAGAAGATTTGTTTACCGTCGTCCACGAGCAATTCATGACCGACACCTGCGACTTCGCGGACATCATTCTGCCCGCGACGACGCAACTCGAACACTTCGATCTGCACAAGGCTTACGGACATCTGTACCTGACCGTCAACGAGCCGGCCATCGAGCCGCTGCACGAAGCCCGCGCCAACTCCGAAGTCTTTCGCCTGCTCGCCGCGCGCCTCAATTTCACGGAAGAGTGCTTTCAGGATTCCGACGAGGAGATCGCGCGCCAAGCCTTAAACGTCGAGCACCCCGCGCTGCGCGGCATCACGCTCGAAGGCTTGCGCGAGCGCGGCTGGATGCGGCTCAACGTGCCTGAAACTTTCGCGCCGTTCGCCGCCGGAAACTTTCCGACCGCTTCCGGCAAGTGTGAACTTTATTCAGAGTCGCTCGTCGCGCGCGGCTTGCCCGCCTTGCCTGAATTTACGCCGCCGCGCGAATCAAGGCAGTCCGCGCCCGAATTGGCCGCTCGCTACCCGCTGGCCTTGATCAGCCCGGCGGCGCACGCCTTCCTCAATTCGAGTTTCGCCAATCTCCCGAAACAACTCCGGCAGGAACAACGCCCGTTCGTCGAGATCAATCC
>JACCRA010000355.1 GCA_013813825.1 Pyrinomonadaceae bacterium
AGCAAAAAACCACTTCACTCAAAGACTTACCACCCGGCTCGACAATCGGCACTTCCAGTTTGCGGCGACAGGCACAACTCAAGCACTTGCGCCCTGATCTGGTCATCAAAGATTTGCGCGGCAACGTCGATACCCGGCTGCGGAAGCTCGACGAAGGGCAGTACGACGCGATCATCCTCGCGTCGGCGGGATTGCGCCGGCTCGGTTTCGACGGCCGGATCAGCGCCGCGCTCTCCACAGCGGAATCTTTGCCGGCGGTCGGTCAGGGCGCGCTCGGCATCGAGACGCGCGCCGACGACGAGGGGACCAATGAGTTGATCGCGCTGCTCGAACACGCGCCGACGCGCGCGGCCTGCACCGCCGAGCGCACCCTGCTCCGCTCGCTTGGCGGCGGCTGTCAGGTGCCCATCGCCGCGCACGCCATCGTCAAGGGCGATCAACTTCATCTGGAAGGCTTGGTTGCCGATGTGAACGGCGAACGACTGCTTCGCGATTCGCTTGTGGATAGCGCGGCGCACGCCGCGCGCGCTGGCGAAACGCTCGCCGCACGCCTGCGCGCGCGCGGGGCCGAGCAGTTGCTCGCGGGGCCGGCAGTTTAAAAGACTTTCATCGGACGCCGCTTGTGATGCCACCCGAACCGCAACCGCAGACTGGCCGTCAACCGCTCGCGAATCGCACCGTCGTCATCACGCGGGCGCGGGCGCAAGCCGACGAGTTCGCCTCGGCGCTAGAGAGTTACGGCGCGCGCGTCGTCGCCTGCCCGACCATCGAGATCGTCGAACCGGAGAGCTACGTCGCGCTCGACGAAGCGATTGAAAATCTTTTCGGTTACGATTGGCTCATCTTTACAAGCGTCAACAGCGTCGATTATTTTTTCCGCCGCCTCGCAATTCTGGGTCACGACGCGAGCGAGCTTGACGAGTTGCGCGTCTGCGCCGTCGGCGCGGCCACGGCCGACCGCCTACGTGACGGCGAGGTGCATGTCGATGTCGTGCCCATTGAGTTCAAAGCCGAAGGCGTGTTTGCCGCCTTGTCTGATTACGTCGGCGGGCGCGGGGCGCTCGCTTGCTTAAACTTTCTGCTCCCGCGCGCCGCGGTCGCCCGCGATTTTTTGCCAAACGCGCTCGCAGAGGCAGGCGCGCGCGTGGATGTCGTTGCGGCTTATCGCACGGTGCCGCCGCAAACCACCGACCGTGCCCGCGTCGAAGCCATGCTCGTCGGCGGCGCGGTCGATTGCATCACCTTCACCAGTTCTTCGACTGTCCACAACTTTGCACAACTCTTCGACACCACTGACCTTCGCATCCTGCTTGCCGGCGTCACTGTCGCCTGCATCGGCGACATTACGGCGCGTACCACCGCCGATTATGGACTGACCACGGACATCCAACCCGCCGAGTTCACCACTCCCGCCCTCGCACGCGCCATCGCCAATTACTTCGCGACGCTCGACAATTAACATTTCGGGAGCGCCTCGCTCCTACGTTTAATGAAAATAATTGCGTTGCCTTCGCCGCCCGCGTCTTTCCGCCGCCTTCACATTTTGTGTGCTACACTCGCCCACATGCCACACGGGCGAGTCCTCATCGTTGATGCTGATCCGCTGTTCGTCAGGACGGCACGGGAAGCTCTCGGCGTTGCCGGCTACGAAACCATCGCCGAGTCCGATGCTCTCTGCGGGATGGAACAAGTGGCGGCGTCGCAGCCGGGTGTCATCGTCTGCAACGCGCACCCGCCCGGCATCGAAGGCTTCGAGTTGCTCCGCGAGCTACGCGCTAATTACCCGGAAGTGCCCGTCGTCCTCGTCGCTGATGAAGGCTCAATCGAACTGGCGTTGCGCGCGATTCAGCAAGAGGGCGCATTTCACTTTTTCGAGAAACCAGTCGAGCCGCGCAGTCTGATCGAAGTCGTCAATCGTGCTTTCCAGAGCGCCGACGGTGCTGACGATGAACTGGAAGATGGAATGCGCCCGGCTGGTGACGGGGAGACGCCCTTCGCCTTCGGCAAACTGATCGGCAGTTCCGAGCCGATGCGTCGCGTCTATTCCTTAGTCGATCAGGTCGCGACTTCCTCGGCATCGGTGCTGATCACCGGCGAGTCCGGGACGGGCAAGGAGATGGTCGCGCGCACGATTCACCAACTCAGCCCACGGCGTAGGGCGCAGTTCGTCGCGATCAACTGCTCGGCGATCCCGGAGACGCTGATGGAGTCGGAGTTGTTCGGCCACGAGCGCGGCGCGTTCACCGGCGCGGCCACACGCCGGCAGGGTTGCTTCGAGTTGGCGCATGGCGGCACGTTGCTGCTCGACGAGATCGCCGAGATGCCGGCATTTTTGCAAGCGAAACTGTTGCGCGTGCTCGAAGAGCGCACCGTCCGGCGGCTCGGCGGCGCACATGAGACGCCGGTTGACGTGCGTGTGCTGGCGGCCACCAATCGAGATCCGCACGATGCCGTCCGCGCCGGCGTTTTCCGCGAAGACTTGCTCTACCGCCTCAACGTCATCACTATCGAGTTGCCGCCGTTGCGCCTTCGCAAAGATGACTTGCCGCTTTTGGCGCAGCACATGATTAAAAGGCTCTCCGCCCGCCACGAACGCCCGGCGCGCCGCATTAGCGCCGCCGCGCTCGATGTGCTTAATATTCATCACTGGCCGGGCAACGTCCGCGAACTCCGCAATGTCATCGAGCGCGCCGTCATCATCTGTTCCGGCGAAAGCATCGAGCGTCATCACGTCGCGCCTTATCCGCTGGACCAACGGGCCCGCGCCCGCAGCGAAGACACCATCACGTTGCCCGTCGGCACGCCGCTCGAAGAAGTCGAGCGGCAGATGCTGCTCCGCACTCTCCACAAGACCGACAACAACAAGACGCGCGCCGCCGCCCTCTTGCAGATCAGCCTCAAGACTTTGCACAACAAACTGCGGAGCTACCGCGAGCGCGGACTGCTCGACGAATTGCAAGGCTCGCACTTCTCCACCTCCTCGGCTGCCGCCTCTTCCGGCAAGGCGCGCGAATAAGTTCCGGCATGTCCGTCCTGCTTATCTTCATCGACGGACTCGGCATCGGCACGCGCGGCGAGCACAACCCGCTCTCGCGCCTCGGCGCTCAGGCTTCCCCGCTCGCGTTTTTCGCGGACGAAGAACCGGAGTTGCCTTTCGGCGGCGTGTTGGCGCGGACTGACGCCTGCCTCGGCGTCGAGGGGCGGCCACAAAGCGCCTCCGGCCAGACGACGATCCTCACCGGCGTCAACGCGCCCGCCCTACTCGGCCATCACAAGCAAGGCTTCCCGAACGAACAGTTGCGCGAGATCATTCGCGAGCATTCGATCTTTCGGCAACTGAAGCGGGCCGGCATTGGTCCCAACGCCTTCGCCAACGCTTACACGCCGCGCTTTTTCCAGAGCCGCCCGCGCTGGGTGTCAGCCACCACGGTCGCGGTCGAAGCGGCGGGCTTGCGCTTTCGCGAACTGGCCGATCTAAAAGCCAATCGCGCCGTCTATCAAGATTTTACGAATGGCTTAGTGATCGACGCCGGCTTCGACGTTGAACGGCGAACGCCGGAAGAGGCGGCGGGCGTGTTGGCCGCAATCGTCGCCGAACATCAGTTCACGCTGTACGAATATTTCATCACCGACCGCGTCGGCCACGCGCAGGACATGGACGGCGCGCTGCGCGTCCTCGCCGCCCTTGCCGCCTTTGTGCGCTCAGTGCTGGCCACAGTCAATCTACGAAGCACGACCGTCATCCTGACCAGCGATCACGGGAACGTCGAAGACTTAAGCTTTCGTAATCACACGCGCAATCCCGTCCCCACGCTGGCGTGGGGCGCGCGGCGCGCGGAAGTCCAACGGCGCGTCCGCACTCTCGCCGACATCACGCCGACGATCACACACATCCTGACCCGCCAAGAGACGACACACGCATGACTGAACTTGATTCTCCCACCGCCGCCGCAACGGCCTCCGACATCTCGACGCGCAAGAATGATCCACGCGAAGTCTTCGGCTGGATGATGTACGACTGGGCCAATTCGGCTTTTTACACGACGGTGGTGGGCGCGCTTTATGGCCCGTACCTGACGCGCCTCGCGCAAGTCGCCGTCGGCTCCGAGAACGGCACAGTCCTCAATATCGGCTCGCTCTATGCGATCTCGGCCAAGTCATACTTCCCTCTATGCGTCTCGCTGGCGGTGATGCTCCAAATCGTGCTGCTGCCTATTCTCGGCGCTATCGCCGACTACTCGCATTTGAAGAAACGTCTGATGGCCGCCTTCTGCTACACGGGCGCGGCGGCCACGTGTCTGATGTTTTTCGTCACGGGCGAACGCTACCTGCTCGGCGGGCTGCTGTTCATCGTCGCGATTATCTGCTTTAACGCGGCCATCGTTTTCTATAACTCTTACCTGCCGCAGATCACGACCGAGGACCAGCGCGACAAAGTTTCCAGCCGCGGCTTCGCGCTCGGCTATCTCGGCGGCGGGGTGCTGCTGGCTCTCAATCTTGCGCTGATCAACTTCGCCGAGCCGCTGTTCGGCTTCTCGACCGCCACGGCCGTCCGCCTCTCGCTCCTCTCCGCCGGCGTCTGGTGGGGCGCGTTCGCGCTGTTCGCCTTCGCCCGCCTGCGCTCGCACAACGCCGCGCGACCGCTGCCTCCCGGACAGACCTTTCTCACGATTGGCTTCTCGGAACTAGGCCGGACGTTTCGCGAGTTGCGTCGTCTGCGCCACACGCGCCGCTACCTGATCGCCTACCTCTTCTACGTGGACGGCGTCCAGACCGTGATCAGCATGGCCTCGGTCTTTCTCGCGCAGGAACTATTCATCTCACGCGGTCTGCCGGAGAGCCAATCATTTCTGATCGGCATTTTCCTACTGGTCCAGTTCATGGCGATCTTCGGCGCGTTGCTCTTCGAGCGCGTCGCCGCCTTCGTCGGCACGAAACAAGCGATCATGTCGTCGCTTATCATCTGGGCAGGGATCGTCATCTACGCCTACGGCTTTTTGCAGACCACGACGCAAGCGTGGGTCATGGCCGGCTTGATCGCCATCGTGCTCGGCGGCTCGCAGGCGCTCTCGCGCTCGCTCTACTCGAAGATGATTCCGGCCGGCCGCGAAGCCTCTTTCTTCGGCCTATACGAAATCTCCGAACGTGCTTCATGGATGGGCACGCTCCTTTTCGCCGTCGTCGTGAACGCCACCAATTCTTACCGGCAAGCGATTCTTTTCCTCATCTCTTTCTTCGTCATCGGACTAGCGATTCTACTTTTCACCGATACGGAGCAAGCCATCCGCGACGCCGGCAACGCCCGACCGAAGGAAGTTGAGCAGGCTTAAGATTTGTACCTCGGCAATTGTGTGGTTATTCTTTTGAAACGATGAGCGACTCACTTATTCGAGACATTCCTCGCATCAAGAAGGTTCTTGAGGATGCTAAAAACATAAGAACGCTGAAGACTATTTCGCCCTTTATGCTGCCACTGTTACGTCTCTTTGGTATTGATGTTAGCCAAATTAAAGAGGCTTTAGCCAATGTTGAGAATCTTGATCGTATGACAGAGGAATTAGCAGCCATTCCTGATCGCTTCAACGATCTTTTCGCCAAACGAGGTTGGATCATTTATGACTTAATGAATTTAGAAGTTGCGAAAGCTACCATCGTGAAAGCGGAAGCTGGCGACATAGATGGGGCAGAGGCCGATTTGGTTAATTATTATAATGCCGAAACAGTGGAGTGGAAGCTGCGAACAATGATGGGTGTGGAGGCATTCCGCCCGCGTGGGCCCCTTGCTGAGAAAGCGTTCGTTGATTATAAGGAAGAGCGTTACCATGCCTGTGTTCCTGTTGTTCTCGCGCTTTTGGACGGCCTAGTTAATGAGTTGCACGAGAAGCGTCGAGGCTTTTTTGCTGAGGAAGTAAATTTACAAGCGTGGGATTCAATTGCCGCACATGATAAAGGTCTAAATGCTTTGGTGAAAATCTTTCAAACTGGCCGCTATAAAACCACATCGGAGACAATCACCATTCCGTATCGTAATGGCATCCTTCATGGCATGGACTTAGGCTACGATAACAGGATGGTGGCAGCTAAATCTTGGGCTGCGCTGTTTGCCACCCGCGATTGGGCTTTAAGAGTAGAGCAAGGATTGCTTCAAGCCCCGCCCAAAGAGCCTAAAGAAACGTGGGGCGATCTCTTTCGGCAAATCCGCGAGAATGAGGAGGATAAAGTTCTATTAGGAGCTTGGAAACCGCGCGTCTTAGTTATTGGCGAGGATATACC
>JACCRA010000362.1 GCA_013813825.1 Pyrinomonadaceae bacterium
GGGCTGACGATAAAGATGGGCCAGACGCACGTGCATCGCTACCTTCAGCCGCTGCTGGAAAAAATCGAAGCGGGCGAGATCGATCCAAGCTTCGTCATTACGCACCGCATGAAACTCGACGACGCGCCCGAAGGTTACAAGATTTTCAAGGACAAGAAAGACGAATGCATTAAGATTGTGCTGAAGCCTTGAAGATTCATGCCTGTACAGATTTGTTAATCAGGAAGATGTCTGACTGATGTTCGTTCGTGAGTTATCGCATCCGCCGCTTATGTTGAACTATGTCCTAGACGTTAGGCAAAACAGTTCAACATACAACACAAGCTAAGGAGAAACACATTATGCCGACAGGGCGACCGACCGACGATATGCAAGCAGTTTTAGACCAATTCGCGAAATTTGGCGTGCCGCCGATTGAGTCATTGACGCCGACGGCCGCGCGCAACGCGCCGACTTTCAAGAACGCCGCCGAGGAGATGCTGGCCGAAAGCGCGACGGCGCGCGTCCCCAGCGTCGCCAAGCCGATGCCGCAACCAATTGGCAAAATCGATCACATCACGATTCCGCAACAAGGCGGCGATTTGCTCGCCCGCGTTTTCACGCCGAAAGGTGACGGGCCTTTCCCCGTCCTCGTCTATTTTCATGGCGGCGGGTGGGTCATCGCCAATCTGGACGTTTACGAACCTTCGTGCCGCGCCTTGTGCAACGAAGCAGAGTGCATCGTCGTCTCGGTCGCTTACCGGCAAGCTCCCGAACAGAAGTATCCGGCGGCGGTCGAAGACGCTTACGCGGCGACACAGTGGATCATCAACAACGCGGCCTCGCTGGGCGGCGATCCGGCGCGGGTGGCGGTCGCGGGCGAGAGCGCGGGCGGCAACCTCGCCGCTGTCACCTGTCTGAAAGCGCGTGACGAAGGCGGACGGATGCCCGTCGCGCAATTGCTCGTCTATCCGGTAACGGACGCGCGGCAAAACACGCCCTCGTACACGGAGCAGGCCAACGCCAAACCTTTGAACGCCGCGATGATGAAGTGGTTCTGGAACCACTACCTTGAAAACGAGAGTCAGGGACAGGAACCGTATGCATCGCCGATGATGGCGCAGAGCTTGCGCGGACTGCCTCCGGCCATCGTCATCACCGATGAACTCGACCCGCTCCGGGATGAGGGCGAAGCCTACGCGAAGCGTCTGGCGGATGAAGGCGTGTCGGTGGACTTCAAACGCTTCGACGGCGTGGCGCACGAATTCTTCGGACTCGCGGGCGTCGTGGACAAAGCGACGGAAGCGGTCGGCTTTGCCGCCGAAGGGTTGAAGAAGGTCTTTGAAACGCGGTCGTCCGCCACGGCTTAAGGCGAGATGCGCGGCTGACGAAGCAGTTTGGAGGGGCTGTGGGCTTGTCCACAGCCCCGTGGAGGCAACACTAGCGAGTCACGGGCAGCGGACTTGTCCCGGCCCCTCCAATTATTCCGATCCACATTCTTGGTGTGTTTGGCAGATAGCAAGGGGGAAAGGACAAATTAGGGATGAAAGTACAATTGAAGAAGTTAAACGAACAAGTGATCAGTAAGACAAACAGCTAAGGGAACCAACGAAGGAAATATGGCGGAGGGTGCCGTCGTCGGGGAGGGCGTGGGTCGGCCAAAAAAAAGTGCTTCCCGACGATCACGCCCTTCCTTTCTTCCCGGTGTCGTTAATATCAGAAAAACACAGCGGTCATTGGACCGCGTAGGAGAAGCCCCATGTCAGTTCCAGTGGTCGCGCAGGAATTCGTCAACCTCGAAGAACGAACAAGTCTCGACAATTACAACTTCAATCACTTTCGCACCGCACACCTCTTGCAGGACGCCAAACGCACCATCAGCAAACAGGGTATCGAACCCGGCGCGTTGGCTCCCGATTTCGAGTTGCTGCGCGCCGACGGGCAGGGAAGTTTGCGCCTGAGCGAGTTGCGTGGATGGCCGGTCGTGGTTCATTTCGGATCGCTCTCCTGACCAATCACCGCCGGCTCGGTCGAGCCGCTCAGGAAACTTCACGAGAACTGGCGCGAGCGTGTGCATTTCATCGACGTGCTGATCCGGCAAGCGCATCCGGGACCGAAAGTTCCGCCCTACCGGAGCTTCGCGCAGAAGCAGCGGGACGCGCACGTTTTTCAATCCGAAGAGACGCCCTACCCGGTGCTGGTGGATGATGTCGAAGGCCGCGTGCATCAAGTTTACGGCGGCCTCGCCGATCCGACTTATGTGATTGACGCCGAGGGCCGCGTCGCGTTCTACAACATGTGGACGCACGCTCCGACGCTGCACCGGGCGCTGGAAGAGCTTTTCGCGAACGGCGGCCGGGGCACGGCTCTCGGTGGCATTGACCGCAAGCCGCACCTGCTCTCCTCGATGACTGACGGTTGGAAAGGACTCCGGCGTGGGTGGCCGCAGAGCTTCACCGATTTGGAACTTTCCGCGCCGGGGATGGCGAGCGGCATTTGGTTGGGCTACCAATTACGCTCCGTCTTAGCGCCGCTGACCTTGCGCGCCAAGCCGCTGCCCCCGTCTGTCAAAATCGGGTTGGCAGTCGGCGCGGCGGCTCTCATCGGCCTCGGCATCAAGCGTCTGGTTCGAGCTTGAAGTCGCAATCATGCGACTTCAAGCCGTCGCTTAAAATTGTTGCTGAAGAACCGGTGCGTTGCCGCACCCGGCTTAAGACCAATAGCATTGAACTAATGAAGCTGCTCAAAAGCTTGATCTTTTAGAGTCAACAAGTTCGCAAATTTGAAATTTGCGAGCGCAGTGATCTTAGTTCAATGCCATTAAGCATCAGGTACATGGAAATTAGCGTGGGACATTGAGGGCAAGGTTGAGCGTGCCGCTCACCACAGATCGAGCGATGTCCGTTCAGCCAACACGAGTCGGCGACGCTTCGCACACATCTGTTTTCGATTGAAGGAGAAAAATTATGGCATTGTTTGGAAGTAAAGAGGCACGACCGACCGCGTTGGGAATCTCGCTTGAACAGTCCACCGCCGTAATCGAAGCGGCGCGGCAACACGCCGAAAAAATCGGGGTCCAGATGAACATCGCGGTCGTGGACGCGGGCAACAACCTGATCGCGTTCGCGCGCATGGACGGCGCGTGGCTCGGCAGCATCGACATCGCGCAGGGCAAAGCCTACACCGCCCGCGCCTTCGACATGGAGACCAAAGCGCTCGGCCGGGCGTCGCAACCGGGCGCGCCGCTCTTCGGCATCAACGCGAGCAATGGCGGAAAGCTCGTCATCTTCGCGGGCGGCATTCCATTAAAGAGTGACGGCCAAGTGGTCGGCGCGATTGGCGTCAGCGGCGGCACGGTCGAGCAGGACCAAGAAGTCGCCGAAGCGGGCGCGGCGGCATTTTGAATAAACGAAACGCATCTCGCTCCTACGGAGCTTATGAGCCGCGCTAACTCTGCAAGCAGCTTCAAAGGGAAACTATGAGTGTCATCAAAGATGCAATTTCCGCGCTCGTCAGTAAGAACGATGTCGCGCCCGTTGGCACCATTCACGTTGTTGACCGCAGCCCGCTCAATTGGCTTTACATCACTTACAACACTGTCGAGGAACTCGTCCGCGTGAGTCCGGATGGAGCCATCGAACCGGCGGCGATGAAAACTTACTCTTGGGCGAATGATCGCACGCTCGAAGTCGAAGTGCGCGAAGACAATCGC
>JACCRA010000367.1 GCA_013813825.1 Pyrinomonadaceae bacterium
CTGCGGACGCGATCACGCTTGATGTGTGAGCTATGAAAATCGGCGACGGCGTTTAAGCGCGCCTCGATCTCGCCGCGCCGCAGAGATGGCCGGAGCAGCCACGAACGCAACAGACGCGCGCCCATGCCGGTCACGGTGGAGTCGATGACGCCGAGCAAAGTGTGCGACCGCCCGGCATTGTTCAGCGACTCGACTAATTCGAGATTTCTGATCGTGACCGGGTCGAGGACGAGGTGATCCTGATCTTCAAAGTAAGTGAGGTCAGTGATGTGCGCGGCAGCGTCGCGTTGCGTTTCGCGCGCGTAGCGCAAGCACGCTCCGGCGGCGCTAACAGCCTCGGTCTTCTGTGTCAGTCCATAGCCTTCCAGCGTCCGCGCGCGAAACTGTTCGAGCAGCAGCGCGGCGCACGAGAGCGGCTCCCACAGCCAATCGTCGAGCGGCGTGAGAGCGACCAACGCGCCCGCGCCGAGCGAGACGGTTTGCGCTGTGGCCGGCGTGATGCGCGCGAGTGGGGCGGATTGCGGCGGTTGCGGTGTCTGCGGGGCGAGCGGGAGCGGCGCGGTGTGTGTGCGCGCCGCGTAAGCGTCTTTGATCAGGGGAGCGAGCGAGACGGGGAAGAGCAACTCGCGCGGCGCATAGGATTCGATGTCGGCGCGGACGCGCTCCCACGCGCCGACGCCGCTCGCCTCGGTGGCGCGAAATTCTCCCGTGGAAAGATCGAGAAAGGCCGCGCCGAAGGTCTCGCCCGCGCCGCAGACGGCCGCCAGATAGACGGTCTCGCGTGATTCGAGCAACTGCGGATCGACGGCCGTGCCCGGCGTGATGACCCGCACCACTTCACGGCGCACCAGTTTTTTCGTTTTGCCGGCCTCTTCCGTCTGTTCGCAGATCGCGACGCGGTAGCCTTTGCGGATGAGACGCGCGACATGGGTCGCAACGGCGTGATGCGGCACGCCGCACATCGGAATGGCGGCTCCGCGTTCTTTGTGTCGAGCCGTGAGAGTGATTTCCAATTCTCGCGCGCCGGTGACGGCATCATCATAAAAGAGTTCGTAAAAGTCGCCGAGACGAAAGAAGAGGAGCGTGCCGGGGTGCTGCTGCTTCAACTCTTGGTATTGCCGCAGCATGGGTGTGAGATTCGATTCGGTCATAGTATCTGAACAATAGCTGAGGAAAGCGATGGAACATAATGCGCGGAATAAAAGAGAACGGCAAGTCACGCGAGGCTCAAAAAAATCTTGTGGACAATTGGAAAAAGTTATCGAGGTGTGAGAGCGAGAGAACTGATTGAAAGCACCCTTCAATTGGAAAATGGCGGACGACGGGAGGCGGCGTTCGACGTGCGATAAATACCGAAAGAGAAGTGTGGAAGCGATTTCAAAGACGCCGGAGGTTTAGCCGAAAAAGACTTCCGCGGCGTGATAAATCTCTTCGTCAAGTTGTTTCAATTCGCGGAGAGCTTCGTCAAGTCCAACGCTCAAGATGCGGTTGCCGCGCAAGGCCGTCATCTGGCCCCACGCCTGCTCTTTAACTAGCCCGTAAGCCTTGATGCCGAAGCGGGTCGCCAACACTCGATCAAAGGCGGTCGGCGAGCCGCCGCGTTGGACGTATCCGAGTTTCGTCACGCGCGTATCGATGCCCGTCCGCTTTTCGATCTCGGCGGCCAAGACATTGCCGATGCCGCCGAGCCGCTCGTGCCGATAAATGTCGGCGTTCAATTCTTCCGTCAGAAAATTTTCGTCCGGGTGCGGCCGGGCGTCTTCGGAGACGACGATGATCGAAAATGAGCGACCGTGCTGGTCGCGACGCCTGACGAACTCGCAGACGCGCGTGAGGCTGAAGGGATGTTCGGGGACCAGTACCACGTCGGCCCCGCCCGCGATCCCGCCGTAGGCCGCGAGCCACCCGGTGTGTCGCCCCATCACTTCGACGACCATCACGCGATGATGAGCTTCGGCGGTCGAGTGAAGTCGATCCACCGCTTCGGTGACGATGCTGACGGCGGTATCAAAACCAAAGGTGAAGTCTGTGCCGCCCACGTCATTGTCGATGGTCTTCGGCACGCCGACAATCGGATACCCGTGATCCCGCCACATGTCGCGCGCCGTCTTCAGAGAGCCTTCGCCGCCGATCACGATCAAGGCGTCGAGTTCGTACTTGTCCCAGTTGACCCGAAAACTTTCGAGCCTTCGTGCGTCGCCCAGCGGACTCACGCGCGAAGTGCCGAGGATGGTGCCGCCGCGCGGGAGGATGCCGGTGACGGAGGCGTGCGTCAGCGGCGCGATGTCGCCTTCGAGCAAGCCGCGCCACCCGTTCTTGATGCCGAGCACCTGATCTTTCGAGTGGATAGCGCTCCGCACGATGGCACGAATGACGGCGTTCAAGCCGGGACAGTCGCCGCCCGCCGTTAGCACTCCGATCCGCACAGTCATCAAGACACCATTATGACGGGCAGTTAAGCGTCGTCCCGCCAGCGATATTTGCTTTGAATTTACGGCCGCGCCTATAATCGCAACGCCAACCGCAACCTGTCAAACACGTTAAGGAGAAAGCCTCTGCCCGGCGCGTTACTATGCGCCGGGCGCTAATCTAAATCGTGCTTACCACCCCAGATGTGCTGATCCTCAGTCTCGACACCGCTACGGAAATGAGAAGCGTCGCGCTCTGTCGCGGACGCCAACAACTCGCCAAACAGGTGTGTGTGGATGAACGAGAAAACTCCGCCACTCTGCTGCGTGACATTGACGCTGTGCTGGCAAGAGCGGGAGCGACGGTCGCGGACGTTGCCCTCTTTGCGGTCGCTTGTGGGCCGGGCCGTTTCACTGGACTGCGAGCCGGCATCGCCACGGTACAGGCTTTGGCCGCCACGCTGGGGCGTCCCGCTGCCGGCGTGCCGACCCTTCACGGCGTTGCCCATGTCGCCGGCCCCGCGTCAC
>JACCRA010000381.1 GCA_013813825.1 Pyrinomonadaceae bacterium
TCACCGTCAAACAGTTGCTCGCTAAGATCAAGATCGAAAAGGACGCGCTCGTCGAAGAACAACAATCGAAGGTCGCTGAAAAGGAGAAGCGGCTTGCGCGCCGCGTCAACAGCGACTCGCGCATCAAGAATTTCCAGTACAACTTGGAATATCAAAAAAACGAGTTGGAGCGCCATGAGAAAGCGCTCGGCGAGACACGGGCGCAGATCGCCGATCTGGAAGGGCGGATTAACAACGTGCCCGAAACTCAAGTCGGGCTTGAACGATTGGATCGCGAGTTTGGGATGCGCAAGCAGAGTTACGATCAGTTGCTCGACAAGAAGCGGCAAGTCGATCTGGGCAACGTAGTCGCGGTCAACTCGCAGGGCGAATCGATCCAAGTGCTCGATCCGGCCAACCTGCCGAGCCAGCCCATCGCGCCGAAGCGTCCCATGTTGCTGGGACTCGGCCTCGCCGCCGGCCTCGGCCTCGGCCTCCTGCTCGCTATCGGCGCCGAAGTGCCGCGTTTGCTGACGGTTCAGAGCGTCGAGGACGCACGCCACTACACCAACAATCTACCCGTCCTCATTACCGTCCCCACGCTTCTGACGCCGCGTGAGCAACGTCGTCAGCGCATCCGCCGCACGGCGCTGGCGCTCGCCGGAATCACCATTACTGTGGTCAGCATCCCGGCGCTCGCCCTGCTGATCAGAATGACGCACGTGCTTGATAGGTTCGCATCATAGAAGGGATGAGGGATGAGGGATGAAGAAGAACAGCAGTTGGCTCTTAATTTCATCCTTCATCCTTCATCCCTCATCCCTTACCTCGGAGGTTGCTTGTGTACAGAGAGTTTTACGGACTGAGAGAGTTGCCATTCGCGCTGACGCCCGATCCGCGGTTCGTCTATTTCACGCCGTCGCACACGGAAGTAATGGCGAATTTGCACTACGGGATCGAGAGTGGGAAAGGGCTGATTGTGGTGACGGGCGAGGTAGGGACAGGCAAGACCACTATCCTGCGCTGGATCATGCAGCGGCTGGATCGAACGGTGCTCGTCGGCTACGTCTTCAATCCGCGCCTTTCGGTGCCGGAGTTCTACCAGCACATCGCGCGCGTCCTCAATGTTAAAGACTGGGAGAACAAAGCGGGACTTTTGTTCGCGCTCGGCAAGACACTCGAAGAGCGCCACTCCCTCGGCCTCCGCACCGTGATCATCATCGACGAGGCGCACGGCCTCTCGGCCAACGTCCTCGAAGAGATCAGGCTGCTCTCGAATTACGAGACCGACTCGGCGAAGCAGTTGCAAATCGTTTTGACGGGGCAGCCGGAGTTGCGCGAAGTCTTAAACGATCCGGGTCTGCGTCAACTCAAGCAGCGCATTGCTCTGCGCTGCCAGATCAACCCGCTCCCGAGCGTCGAAGAGACGGATCGTTACATCAAGGCGCGCATGATGGTGGCGGGAGCCGAGCGCACCGACGTTTTCACGCCGAGCGCGATTGATTTTATCTACCGTTGCTCGGAGGGCATTCCGCGCCAGATCAATAACCTCTGCGACAACGCACTCCTGACCGGCTTTGCCGCCGGCGAGTACACCATCTCGCGCTCGATCATCGAGGAGGTCGCCGACAATCTCGACATGCTGCCCGAGGCGATGACCCTCAGGCAGGCGAGCGTTGAGCGCGAGGCCGTAGCGCCGATTTTTACCTCATCGGGGCGCGCCGAACTGTGGGCCGCCGGTACGGGCAATTACACCGCGACGGCAGCGGCAAGCCATGACAGCGACGAAGTTGCCGCCGCGACGACGCCACCACCATCATCGCCATCATTATCGTCCGCAGCGGCCGAGACACCGGCTCCCGAGTTGAGCGACATCGGCGCGGCTTTCCGCCAATGGGATTCGGTGGGGGAGAGATATAAATGAGCAAAGTTTACGAAGCCCTCAAGCGCGCCGCCGAGAAGCAGCAGCGCGCGGCGCAGGAACGGAAGTCGCCGGAAGCGTCGCCCGCCGCTGACGCCGTGCCGCCACCATCATCACTGTCGCCATCTTCTTCGATGCCCACCCCTCAGCAGAACGGTCACGATGCGGGGGAGCGCCGCGAGGGCGCGGTCACAGCTTCTCTGCGGAAGGCCGCGCAGCAGCAGCCGTCGCTGTCGCCGAATGCGGAAGCGCCGCCTGCCGGCGTGAATGGGACAACGAACGGCAGCAGTAACGGCCATCAACATCTCGCGGACATTCCCGAAGTTCTGCTTCGCCCCTCGAGCGTCTTCCGCGCCCCCGGCGATAGTGGTGGTGGCGGCGATGTTGACGCTACTCGCAAAGGGGAACCATCTGTCGTCTGGCCCCATGGCGCGAACAGCACCGATCCCGCTGCGCCGGGACCAGTTGAAATTATTCAAGGTTTGCCGGGCGCGTCGCCTGCGGACCTTTCCAGATCAGCGTTCACTGAGCACACCGATGTCGCTGCCACAGTCGGATCGGCACTCTCCGGCGGGTTGGCCTCGCGTGTTGCTGGGGCAACGGTGAACGCTGTCGGCTCGACGCGCGTCAAGGATTACCCCTCTCTGGAGGTGGATCCGGCGCGCGTCGAACCACATCTCGTCGCGCTGACGCAGCCGCGCTCCGCGCACGCCGAGCGTTATCGCAGTTTGCGGACACGCGTATTGCACGCGGGCGAGCGTCAAAAGATGCAAGCCCTTGTCGTCACCAGCGCGGGCGTGATGGAAGGCAAGACCGTTACGGCCTTAAACCTCGCGTGGCTGCTCGCGCAGACAGACGGCGTGCGCGCCATCCTCGTCGATGGCGATTTGCGCCACCCGTGCTCCAGCGAGTATCTCGACATCGAAGCGCCCATCGGCCTCTCGGAAATTCTCGCCGGCGAGGCCAAACTCGACGATACCATCGTGCGGCTCGAACCGGCAGGGCTGTATCTGCTGCCCGGCGGGCACTCGCGCGACAATGTTGCCGAGGCGCTCTCAGGACCGAAGTTTCTCGCTGTGCTCGCGGAACTGCGCCGCTCTTTCGACTACATCATCATCGACGCCCCGCCGCTCGGCATTTTCACCGACGCCACCGTGCTCATCAATCGCGCCGACAGCGCGCTGATCGTCGTCCGCTCCGGGCGGACGCGCTTCTCGGCGCTCGACCGCGTGCTTGAACCGCTACCGCGCGAGCGCATTCTCGGCGTCGTCTTAAACGCCGCGGACGAGGTGCCCGACGAGTCGAACTACTATTACCAGCGCCGCCGCTACGGACAGGGCGGCGACACGCCGGCGAAGGATGCGGAAGACGCTCCTGAGACTGTTGCTGCCCCAGCCGCCGTCGCCGATAACGGGAAAGGAGTCGGAGGATAGCTTGGCTGCTTCGCGTTTCAATGAGCGGACCTTTTTGCTGATCATCGCCGAAGTGCTGTTGATGTTCGGTGCGGTGGTGGCGGCTGCCAATTTGCGCCTTGGCGCAGGTGAGGCTTACCGCGAGTTGGTGATCGAGCACGGCTTTTACAAGGCGGCGCTGGCCGCGCTGTTTTGCCTGAGCGCCTTTTACCTCTACGATCTTTACGACTTCATCGTGATGCACGACCGGCGCGAGTTGGTGCTGCGCCTGATTCAGGCGCTCGGCCTCGCCTGGGTCGCGCTGGCGCTGGTCTTCTATGCGATGCCGCGAATAATGCTCGGACGCGGCATCCTGCTGATCGCTCTGCCGCTTTCGCTGGCGCTGATGGTCGGCTGGCGGGTCTCGATCCATTGGCTGCTCGGCCACCCGAATGTCGGCGAACGCATCCTGATCGTTGGCGCGGGCGATACGGCCGTCGAGATCGCGCGCGAAGTGTTGGAACGGCGCGACGCGGGCTACCGGATCGTCGGCTTCATCGACAACACACCGGAACTAATAGGGCAGAGCTTGATCAACCCGCGCGTGATCGGCGTGACGGACGAGTTGGACCAGATCGTGAAGCGCGAGGGCATCGACCGGATCATCGTCGCGCTCGGCGAACGGCGTGGCATGTTCCCGACGCAGCAGTTGCTTGACCTGAGCCTGAGCGGCCACGTCCACATCGAAGAAGGCGCGTCGTTCTACGAACGGGTTTCGGGGCGCGTCCATCTCGGCATGATGCGCCCGTCGTGGCTCATCTTTTCAGGGCGTGGGCGGCAGGCGCGCTTGAGCGCCGTCGCGCGGGCGTTTTTGCACCGGGGCGTCGCGCTCGTCGGCGGGCTGATCTCGCTCCCGGTGGCGCTCGTGACGGCCGTACTGATCAAGCTCGAATCGCCCGGCCCCATCTTGTACAAGCAGGAGCGCGTCGGCCAGAACGGGCGGCCGTTCACGATCATGAAGTTTCGCTCGATGCGCTCGGACGCGGAGAAGGATGGTCCCGTCTGGGCCCAGTCGGGCGATGCGCGCGTCACTCGCGTCGGACGCGTGATTCGCAAAATTCGTATCGACGAGATTCCGCAGTTCTGGAACATTCTGAAGGGCGAGATGAACTTCGTCGGCCCGCGCCCCGAACGTCCGCACTTCGTCCGCCAACTGGCCGAGGAGATTCCGTACTACGAGCAGCGTCACCTGATCCCGCCGGGGCTGACCGGCTGGGCGCAGATCAAATACGAGTACGGCGCGTCGATTGAAGACGCCCGGCAGAAGCTGCAATATGATCTGTATTACATCAAAAATCAGAGCTTGATGATGGACGCCGCGATCATGTTCGAGACCGTCAAGATCGTCCTCTTCGGGCGCGGCGCGCGGTGAAGTAAAGGGCGTTTTGATGTTTAGTGGTTCAGAGTTTGGAGGTTAGTGATGAAGAGAAACAGACCCGCCACCACCACGTTAATTTTTGCCGGTGTGTTGCTGCTGCTGGGCGTGCTGCTACAGCCCGTCTCGCCGCCGTTGCTGGCGCAGTCGCCGGCTGCCGCCGCTACCCCCGCCCCCACGCCGGTCGTCACAACATTGCAGGAGATTAAGCCGGAACCACGACAACCGGCGACGACGCCGACTCCGCAACAGCAGACGCGCCCACGCATCACCACCACTCCGACTCCTACCACGACGACGGTGGGCGATAATCCGTCCCTGCGGCTAGAGCCGGACGACACGTCCGCGCCGCCGCGCCCGGATGTGCCAGTCGAAACACTGGTGAACCGCCGCGAGGGATTGAGCGAAGCGGATGCGGCCATCGTGCCGTATTACAACAGCTTCCTCTCCAGCTACCGCCTCGGCCCCGAAGACGTGATCTCGATTACGGTCTTTGGTCCCTATCAGAGTCGCTATTCAAAGCCCAGCATCCTCATCCCGCCGGACGCCATTATCTCTCACCCGTTGTTGCCCGACGGTTTGTTCGTCGGCGGCAAGACGACGAAGCAGGTGCAGGACGACCTGATCAAGCTGCTTGATGAGTACATCATCGAGCCGAAGGTGACGGTCTCGCTCGACAAGGCGCAGTCGGCGGCCTTCGCCGTCTTCGGCGACGTGGGGCAACCGGGCGTCAAGGTGATGAGCCGCCGTCTCTCCGTCCTCGATGCGCTCAATCTGTCTGGCGGTATTCTCAGAACCGGCAACAAGAAGAAGGTGGTGCTGTTGCGTCGTACGGCCGGTAATTATCTCAAGCCGCAGTACATCGATGTCGCCGCCATCGAAAAGGGCAAGAAGCCCGACGACACTTTTCTCGTCCCCGGCGATCAACTCGTCGTGACCGGCAACACCTTGAAGACGGTCGAAAAGATACTAGGCTATCTGCCGATTGTCAGCTTCTTCCGCATCTTCACCGGCGGGTTTTAGAGCTGAGTGAGGAGGGCGAAGGAATGAAGGCGGAAGGCGGAAGGCAAAAGGCAAAAGGCAGAGGGAGACTGCTCAATGATCGCTCCCTTTGCCGGCTGCTATGCGTCACGCTGTTGCTATTTTTCATCCTTCATCCTTCATCCTTCATCCTTGCCGGTGCGTGGTCGCGCCAGCCGTCGGGGACGCTGGCGTGGCTGCACGGCGTCTATTTTTTAGACGGACAAAAAGGCTGGGCGGTGGGCGGGCGCGGCGCGCTGCTGAAGACCGAAGACGGCGGGCGGCGTTGGCAACTGCGCCCGCGCCCGACTGAAGACTCATTGCGCGACGTGTACTTCGCCAACGAGCAGACGGGATGGCTCGTCTGCGAACGCAGCATTTATGAACTGCGGACGGAGCAGGACCAACGCTCTTACTTGATGCGGACAAACGATGGCGGCGAAACGTGGCAGCGCGTGGACGTGTTGGGCAACAACGTGGAAGTGTTGCTCTGGCGCGTCGCCTTCGCGGACGAGGAGCATGGCTGGGCGCTCGGCGAGGGCGGCGCGCTCTATGCAACGCGCGACGGCGGCGTGAGTTGGGCGCGCCAAGAGGTGCCGACGCCGCACCTCTTGCTCGGCGCGACGTTCCTCGACAACTCGCGCGGCTGGATCGCTGGCGCGGGCGCGACGTTGCTCGCGACGGACGATGGCGGCGAGACTTGGCGCGCCGCGCCCCGCCCCGGCGGCTTAAACGCGAACGGGCGTTTGAACGCGATCTGTTTTATCGACGGGCGGCGCGGTTGGGTGGTCGGCTCCGGCGGCGTTGTTATTCACACCACAAACGGTGGGCGGACATGGCAGGCGCAAGCGACGCCCACTGACGCCGATCTCTACGACGTGAAGTTTCTGAACGAGCGTGAGGGCTGGGCGGTTGGCGCGGAAGGCACGCTGTTGCACACCGTGGACGGCGGCGCGCGCTGGCAGGCTGAATCATTCCCGACGCGCCACCCGCTTGAGCGCCTCGCCCTCGCCGCGCCCGCGCACGTCTGGGCGGTCGGCTTCGGCGGCATTATCCTCGCGCAAGTCTCCGCCGCTACGCCACCACCGCTGCAACCCGACCAGCCCGCGACGAGGAAGCGGAGAGTCGCGAATTAGAGATGAAAGTAACTCGATTGATTTCAGCAACAGCGTGGACGCGGGTAGCATAGTACGTTTCCCCTCTTTAACTTTGGCCGGCCGAAATTCACCGACAACGCAACTTATTAGGTAATTAGACATGCCCGATCAACCTTCATTCATCAACTCTGTGCCCCGCTTGACGCGGTATTTCTTGTGTTTCGCCCTCTTGCTCGCGGTCGGATTGCCGGCCCCGGCGCAGGTCGTAACTCGTCGGGCGCGGAAGAAGCGACAGAAAGCTGCGGCGAGTGCGCCGGCCGAGGGCAGCAGCAGTCGCGGCAGCAGGGCGCAACGCGCACGCCGGGCCGCGCCGGCGGCGGAAGAAGTGACCACAGAGCCGGTGGCAGCAGAGAAGGAGACCAAAGAGCCCGCGGAAGCGGAAGGGGCCAACGAGCCTGCGCCGACCGAAACTGAAGAGCCGGTGGCCGAGTCGTCGCGCGTTGTGACTGTGGACGAACTACGCACGAGGATTCAGGATGAGAAGCCGGGACCGGTTCGTGCCAGCTTGCAGAAACTGTTGGTGGCAATGTTCGTCAGCGCGGGGCTCAAGGCGGACGCGATTATGGAACTACGGTCGATGGCGCAGGAGGATCGTTACGATCCGGCATTCTTTTACAATACGGCGAACTGGTTGGCGCGGCTCGGCGACGCGAGCGCGGCGGCTGATGCCTACCGCAAAGCGATCAGCCAGCGGCGCGGCATCTATGCGCGCGCTCTTAATAACCTCGGCGTGATCCTGACGCGGCAGGGGCGTTGGGACGAGGCGCACACCGCCCTCACCGCCGCGCTCGCGCAGGAGAACAACGCTTACGCCGAAGCCAGCTACAACTTGGGCCGGCTCTATTTGCTACGCGGCGAAGGGGGCCTGGCGATCCGCCAATGGTCGCGCACGCTCAAACTGGAACCGGATCACGCTGACGCCACCGCCGCGCTCGCCCGCGCTTATGCCGCCGATGGCGACGCGCGCCGGGGCCTGACAATCATCGACGCTTATGTCGCCCGCGCCGCGCGCACCGGCACGATTGTCCCCGCCAGCCTCACGCTCGCCCGCCGTGAGTTATCCGCAACTGAAGCCGTCAATAAGAGCGGCGGCAACGATAATAACAACCCGGCTTCGTCGCGCGACATTATCATGGGGACCAACGCGGCGGGCGGGCGGGCGACGCCGGTCTCGCGCTCTTTCAGCGTCGATCCGGCCACGTACAAAGTGCTCCAGTCGGCGCGCGACGCGCGCGAGCGGGGGCAGCATGAACTGGCCGTCAAGCAATACCGCGACGTCATCGCGCGCAGCCGCGACAATTACTTCGCGCCCGCGAATCTCGAATTAGGGCTGTCGCTCATCAACCTACGACGCCCGGCGGAGGCCGCCGAAGCCCTGCGCGTCGTGGCCGACAAGGACGGC
>JACCRA010000403.1 GCA_013813825.1 Pyrinomonadaceae bacterium
GATGCTGTAACCGGACTTAGTACCAGTATTCAGCGCGTCGTCGACCAGCTTTTTAGCGAACAGATCGCCGAGGCCCGCCGCGTAGTCCGTGTTGTTGCCGTAAGCGGAGAGGTAGTTAGTCTGCGCCGTGCCGATGGTGCGGAGAGAGGTTTTGGCCGACGACTCGTTGGCAGCTTTGCGCGCCTCAAGTAGGTTAGGGATGGCGATGGCGGCGATAATGCCGATGATCGCGACGACGATCAGCAGCTCGATCAGGGAGAAGCCTTTCTGGCCTTTTTTCTGTTGCATTGTGTTTCGGTAGCTCCTTAGTAGCTGTCGGGAAATTTTTTGAGAAGGGGTTTCTCGCGCCGGCGGTCGTCGTCTCAGGCCACGCGCCGTGCTTGCGCGACGTTCGCCAGAGGTCATAACAACCGCCATGCCACACGCCGGCCACACCCGTCTTTCATTAAAAAGCTGCCAATAATCGACAATTCCGGCCACCACTCGACGCCGAATGCCGCTCCCGGTCAGTGACATGAAACGGCCAATTAACAAAAGGCGGCACGTCGGAAGTGACGAAAAGTGTCAACCGGCGGCGACAAGCACGGTCGCTTTCAGGTAACAATCCGAGAGCTGCGACGATTGAATTAGGTGAGGATACGCAGCTAAAACAACAGCTCGCAGGAGGTTATAAGAGGTCTGAATTTATTCCGCGTTGCCGCGCAGTTGCGCTGTCAGGTTGCGGACGCCGTGCTTGTCGAGGAGGTGGCGGAGCGAGCGCACCGAGAGTTGGAGAATCTCGGCGGCGCGGGTCTGGTTGCCGCCGGTGCGTTGCAGGGCTTCGAGCAGGTAAGTCTTCTCTAACTGTTCGAGGTGCGCGGTAAGGTTGAGTCCGGCGGCGGGCAGATCGAAGTCGGAGGCGACGCCCGCCGGGTTGAAGTTGTTAATTTTTTCGGGCAGGCGTTCGGGCTGAATGGCGTCGGTGCGTTCCAGCGCGACGGCCCGCTCGATGGTGTGCTCCAACTCGCGGACGTTGCCCGGCCATGCGTAACGCTCGATCAATTCCAGAGCTTTGGGCGAGACGGTCACGCGCCGTCCGGTCTGCTGGCAATACTTCTCGACGAAATGGCCGACGAGATCGGGGATGTCTTCGCGCTTCTCGCGCAACGGCGGCAGTTCAATCGGGATCACTGAGATGCGGTAAAACAAATCTTCGCGGAACGTACCGGCCTCGGCCATCGCGGCCAGATCGCGGTTGGTCGCCGCGATGACTCGCGCGCTCACGTCCATCTCTTCGTGCGCGCCGACGGGCCGCACCTTGCGCTCCTGCAACACGCGCAGCAGCTTGACCTGCATCGCCGGCGACATCTCGCCGATCTCGTCGAGAAAAATGCTGCCCTTATCCGCCGCCTCGAACAATCCCTTGCGGTTGGCGTTCGCGCCGGTAAAAGAGCCTTTCACGTAGCCGAAGAGTTCCGACTCCAACAGCGTCTCGGTGAACGCGCCGCAGTTGATCGAGACGAACGGCTTGTCGGCGCGCGGACTGAGATTGTGGATCGCGCGGGCGACTAACTCCTTGCCCGTCCCCGACTCGCCGGTGATCAGGATCGTCGATTGCACTTCCGCCACCGTCTCGATCATTTGATAGACGGCTTGCATTCGCGGCGAGCGTCCAATGAGGTTGTCGAGATTGCCGCGCTCGCGCTGCACTTTGATCAGCGCCTCGTTCTCCGACTTGAGTTGCTCGTTCTCTTTCCTGAGCGCCTGTTTCTCCAAAACCTTCGCGACGATCACTTTCAACTCGTCCACGTCGAAAGGCTTCTGAATGAAATCATCCGCGCCGAGCTTGAATGCCTCGCGCGCCGTCTCCACGGTCGCAAATGCGGTCATCAGCACCACGCCCACGTCCGGCGACAGCTCCCGCGACGCGCGCAGCAACTCAATGCCGTCAATGTCCGGCATTCGCACGTCCGAAATGATCAGATCGGCCTCCTCCTCGCGCAGCATCTCCAAAGCCTTGCGCCCGTTCTCCGCCGCGCGCACCTCATGCCCGCCACGCTTAAAGATCAGCGAGAGCAACTGCCGGATGCCCTGTTCGTCATCTACAATTAAAAGATTAGACATAA
>JACCRA010000424.1 GCA_013813825.1 Pyrinomonadaceae bacterium
TGTTTATGCTCAGCAAGTTCAAGGATCAGATAACAAAACACAGAGTGCCGCCAGCAGTAGCCCACGATACAAAGGCTACAACGAGCCACAATATAAAGACGTTACGACCAGTTCGCTTTACGTTACCATGCGCGACGGCACAAAGATCGCCATCGACGTAATGCTACCTAAAGATTTGCCGCCCACCACCAAAATCCCCTCCCTGCTGAGCATCACGCGCTACTGGCGAGCGAAAGAGAATCGCCAACCGGACAATCTGCAAAAGTTTTTTGTCAGTCATGGCTACGCCTTGATTATGGTTGATGTGCGTGGCACCGGCGCATCCTTCGGCACATGGACAATGCCTTGGTCAAAGGATGAGATCGAAGATTATGGCAAAGTGGTTGATTGGGTCGTCGCGCAACCTTGGTCTAGCGGTAAAGTGGGAGCTTTCGGAAATTCATATGGCGGAAACTCCGCGCAGTTGCTTGCCACTCTCAATCACCCGGCAGTGAAAGCCGTGCTCCCCAGACACTACGAGTTTGACGAATTTACGGATGTTCCTTTTCCCGGCGGCATCCTGAACGAATGGCTGGTCAAGACATGGAACGATTCGAATCATCAATTGGATGAGGGCGCGGGCGTCAAACCCGTAGATGTGGATGCCGACCGCAGTTTGTTGCGACAGGCGGTCAAAGAACATGCGAACAACATTGATCTTTACAAAGCCGTACAGCAAGCCACTTTCCGTGACGATGCATTGAGCGTTGGCGGAAGCGGCAGCGTGACGTTAGATGACATCAGCATTCACAACTACCGCAAAGAAATCGAACATTCAAAAGTCGCCATCAATAATTGGGGTGGCTGGTTCGATGCGGGAACCGCCGACGGCGTCATCAAAAGCTTTCTGACTTTCAACAACTCACAGAGAGCCGTCATCGGCGCATGGAATCACGGCGCATCGCAGAATGCGAGTCCATATTTTTCTGCGAACTCCCAGAGAATCTCCATCATGTACGAATGGCTTCGCTTCTTCGATCATAGCTTGAAGGGCATTGACACAGACGTAGATTCTGAGAAGGTTTTGTTCTATTACACGATGGGCGAGGAGAGGTGGAAGAAAACCAAGGTCTGGCCTGTCGCCGGCACCAAGACTATGCGCCTGTACATGTCTGGCGACAACTCGCTGTCCGAATCAGCGCCGACGTTAACTACGGGGGCTGACAATTATAAAGTGGATTACGAAGCGAGCACGGGCGAAAAAAACCGTTGGCGCACGCAATTAGGCGGGCAGGTTGTCTATCCTGACCGCGCGGAAGAGGATCGTCGCCTGCTCACATACACAAGCCAGCCCTTAACTTCAGATACGGAAATCACCGGATATCCGGTGCTTAACCTTTACGTTACTTCGACACAAACAGACGGAGCGTTTTTCGTTTATTTAGAAGATGTGGATGAGACAGGCAAGGTTACATATCTTACTGAGGGACAGTTGCGCGCGGTTCACCGAAAAGTATCAAAAGATGAGCCGCCCTACACAACGCTTGTGCCGTATCATACCTTTAAGAAGAAAGATGCGATGCCGTTAGCGCCCGGTGAAATTGCAGAACTCAAGTTCGGGCTATTGCCGACATCCGTACTAATCAAGAAAGGTCACCGGATTCGCGTTGCTATAGCGGGACACGATAAAAGCGTCTTCGCCCGCATTCCATCGGAAGGAACGCCTATCATCTCTGTGGCAAGAAACAGACAGCACGCATCCTTCATTGACCTGCCCGTTGTTCGCAACCCATCACAGCCCGATACTCCCACCAATCTCTTAACCTATTTTGATATTAGTGCAGGCAAAACTGTGATTATGGTGGACCAGAAAATCTACGACGCTTATGTCGGACGGTATGAGCTTGGTCCCGGTTTTATCATTACTGTTACCAAAGAGGATGGAAAGCTGATGGGTGAAGCTCCGGGGCAACCAAAGCTTGAATTATTCCCCCAATCAGAAACCAAGTTCTTTCTCAAAGCAGAGAATATACAGATAACTTTCATTAGGGATGAGCAGGGAAACATATCCGGTCTCATTCTGCGTCAAAATGGGAAAGACCTCAAAGCGAAGAGGATTAAATAGGAATGAGGGAAGATTATTTAAACAATCTCCGATGATTTACTATGAACGATGGTGACTCACACGTTGCGCCGTTGTCTGCATTAACTGCATGGCATCGGCATAATAATCCGGATACGTTTGCAGCATAATTTAATTTTTAGTGAAAGGTTGATTATGAGAAAAATAGGTTTTGTTTTTGTCTTAGTTTTATTGAGCGCGGCGGTGATCGCCGCGCAAACGACCGCGTTTGTCGGCGTGAACGTGATTCCGATGGACAAAGAGCGCGTTTTAAACAATCAAACCGTTATTATTCGCAACGGATTGATTGCCGAAATCGGCGACGCGAAGAAAGTCAAGGTACCGAAAGACGCGGTGAAAATTGACGGGAGAGGAAAGTTTTTGATTCCGGGTCTGGTTGATATGCATACCCATCTGCTTTCAGATTCAGAGGAGTATCCCGATTCAATTACCGAAGACGAACTGCGCGTGATGGTGGCGAACGGAGTGACGACGATTCGTTTTATGATCGGCACGCCCGAACAGCTTGTGTTGCGTGAAAAATCAGCCAAAGGCGAAATCATCGCGCCGACGATTTTTTCGGCAAGCCCGCATCTGACGGGAAAAAAACAGGGCAACGATTATGTCGTGACCAACGAACAGGAAGCGCGCATCGCCGTGCGGAAATCGAAACAGGACGGCTACGATTTTATCAAGGTCACGACGTTTCTCGCGCCCGAAGTTTACGAAGCGATTGTTGACGAAGCCGCCAAGCAAAACATCCGCGTCGTCGGACACGCCGATAGTCGTTCGGTCGGTTTGCGGAGAGCTTTGAAGGCGCGTCAGCAAATCGAGCATCTCGATTCTTACCTCGAAGCGTTGCTGCCTGAAAACTCGCCGATCAAAGGCTCGGTGTCCGACCTCTACATTTATAATCCGAAAAACTGGGAAAGTCTTGACGTAATTGACGAAAGCAAAATTCCTGAAATTGCCAAAGCGACCGTCGCGGCAAATCCTTTCTCTTGCCCGACGCAGCATTTTATGAAAAACACTTTCGGTCTTCCGCGCAGCGAGGAATCAATCAGAGCGCAGCCGGATTTTCGTTTTTATCCAAAGAAAGTGCAGGAAGCGTTCATAAATTTCCACCAAAAGACACGCCTCAACGAGGTTTCGCTTGAAAAGCGCGCCAAATGGGTTTCGATCAGAAACAAAATCATCAAAGCGATTTTTGAGGCGGGCGGCAAGATTATGACCGGTTCTGACACGCCCGAATTTCTCTGGCTCTACGGCTTTACGATGCACCGTGAAATGCAGGCTTTGCGCGAAGCGGGTTTAACGAATTACGCCGTTCTTGAAGCCGCGACCAAAAATCCGTCGATGTTTTTCGGCACGCTGGACAAAGTCGGAACGATTGTCAAAGGCCAACGCGCCGACCTTGTGTTGCTCGACGCGAATCCGCTTGAAAACATTGCGAACACGGAAAAACGCGCCGGCGTGCTGCTCAAAGGCAGATATTTCTCACAAACGGAAATGAACCAATGGCTCGACGAAATCGCGCCAAAGTTTCAGAAGGCGCTCGATATCGAACCGCGGAAAGCCGCCGCCGAAGAGGTATATGCTCCTTAAGTCCCGCTCAAATAATACGTGTGGGCGGCTCGGCTCTGATGCTGTTAGCGGAATCACTGATGCGCCTGACGGTGCTCCTTGTAGTAGTTGATCAAGCCGTTTGTTGAGGCGTCATGCGTCGTTGCCGGCTCCGGTTGCGACAGCTCAGGGAGAATCGCTTTCGCTAACTGCTTGCCTAGCTCGACTCCCCACTGGTCGAACGAGTTGATGTTCCAAATAATCCCCTGCACAAAAATCTTGTGCTCATAGAGCGCGATCAGGGAACCTAGGGTGCGGGGCGTGAGCTTTTGAAACATGATCGAGTTGGTCGGCTTGTTGCCCGCGAAAACTTTGTGCGGCAGCAATTTTTCCAACTCCGCGCCGCCCATGCCCGCCGCTTCGAGTTCAGTCCGCACCTCCGACTCGGTCTTGCCGCGCATCAACGCCTCGGTCTGGGCGAAGAAGTTTGAGAGCAGGATAGCGTGGTGTTCGCCCGCCGGGTTATGCGTCTCGACGGGCGCGAGGAAATCGCATGGGATGAGCTTCGTGCCCTGATGGATCAATTGGTAGAAGGCGTGCTGCCCGTTCGTCCCCGGCTCGCCCCAGATGACCGGCCCCGTCGAGCAGCCGACCGGCTCCCCGTCGCGGTTCACGCTCTTGCCGTTGCTCTCCATGTCGCCCTGCTGGAAGTAGGCGGAGAAGCGGTGCAGGTATTGATCGTAGGGCAGGATGGCGACGGTCTGCGCGCCGAAGAAGTTGTTGTACCAGATGCCTAAGAGGGCGAGCGTGACCGGCAGATTCTTGTCGAACGGCGTGGTGCGGAAATGCTCGTCCATCTGATGCGCGCCGTCGAGCAACTCCTCGAAGTTGTCCATGCCGATGTAGACGGCGATGGACAACCCGATGGCCGACCAGAGCGAGTAGCGCCCGCCGACCCAGTCCCAAAACTCAAACATGTTCTTCGTGTCGATGCCGAACTTCGAGACTTCTTTGGCGTTGGTCGAAAGCGCAACGAAATGTTTCGCGACCACCGCTTCATCCGGCGCGGTCTTCAGCAACCAATCTTTCGCCGTCTGCGCGTTGGTGATCGTCTCTTGCGTGGTGAAAGTTTTTGAAGCGACGATGAACAGTGTCGTCTCGGGCTGTAAATCTTTGAGCGTCTCGACGATGTGTGTGCCGTCAATGTTCGAGACGAAATGCACGCGCAAGTCCCGCTTGCCGTAAGGCTTCAACGCCTCGGTCGCCATGACCGGGCCGAGGTCGGAGCCGCCGATGCCGATGTTGACGATGTCCGTGATGGCACGTCCCGTGTAGCCCGTCCAAGAGCCGCCGCGCACCGCTTCCGTGAACTCGCGCATGTGCGCCAGCACGGCATTTACTTCGGGCATCACGTCCCGACCGTCAACGACGATGGGACGGTTCGAGCGGTTACGCAGAGCGATGTGGAGAACGGCGCGCTCTTCCGTGATATTGATCTTCTCGCCGTTGAACGTCCGCTCGATCCAATCCTTGAGTTTCGCCCCTTGCGCCAAATCCAGCAGCAGCCGGATGGTCTCTTCGGTGATGCGGTTCTTCGAGTAGTCGAGCAGAATGTCGTTGAAGCGGAGGGAGAAACGCTCGAACCGCCGTGGGTCTTCCTTAAACAGATCGCGCATGTGGACGGGCGCGAGGGTTTCGTGGTGAGCAGCCAAAGCCTGCCATGCCGGGGATG
>JACCRA010000442.1 GCA_013813825.1 Pyrinomonadaceae bacterium
CCTCTCCCTGATGTAAGGCCCACCCGTTCTATGGTGGTTCGGTTGTTGCCGACGATCTCTGCCGGGCCGGATGGAACACATCACACAACTGGCACCACGCACTGATGGTGGCCGCTCACTTGCGTCGCTTGAGTCGACGTTCGGATGTATGAATCTGAAAATCTTTTTTCGCGTGAAAGCAGCGCGAGCGCACTTTCTTTCAGTGCTCAGGCGTTCGCATCGGACTCGCAGGTGATGTGCGCCGGTCAAGGCTGTCGACCGCGCTATCGGAGTGGGCAAGCGACGGGCGCGTGATGGTCGCCCGTCGTGTGAGGTGAGAACCGTTTCGGGTATCTTTCGAGGGATGTCCCGACTCTTAATCTTCACGTTCGGTGTTTCAAAATTTGCGCGGCTTTTCGAACTCCGTGCGGTGAGTTCGCGAAGCGCCGAAACGCTTCTGCAAGCCGCGCGATCATTACCTTTTCAATCACCGTGCCGCGCCCCGCAAAGCGCGCGAATGCCAGAAACACAGCGCATTTAGCCGCCGATGGATGGCAGCACACATGCTGCTTAATCCCCGCGGTCAACCTGACCCGTCATGTTGAAAGGGTCAAGTCAGAACGATGCGGGGCGGTGGCGATGGCGCTCGAAATTGATGAGGACGGACAGAGAAGAGCATGTCGAGCATGGTGGTCGAGGCTTATTGAGGTGGCACTCGTTTATGTCACGGAGAAACGAACGCGCGCCGGCGTGAACTGAATTGGAAACTCGTATATCTTTACGCTCGTCATTCGTCACTTCAGTTTGAGTAATTATTTCGATGAAGATCAAAGTCGGCATTATGGGATCAGCGGACGAAACGCTGGTGGGCGTCGCCGCTGACGCGACTCGCGAGAAAGCCGCATCGCTCGGTCGTGCTGCCGCCGCACGCGACCTGTTGGTGCTGACCGGCGCCACTACCGGACTGCCCTACGCCGCCGGCCACGCCGCACATCGCGCGGGTGCGCTTCATGTCGGCATCTCGCCCGCCGCCGACGAGCGTGAGCATGCCACGACGTATCAACTACCCGTTGACGGCTGCGACGTGCTGGTCTATACCGGCTTCGGATTGAAGGGCCGCAACGTCGTCCTCGTGCGCTCATGCGACGTGGTGTTAATCATCGGCGGCTCGGTGGGCGCGCTCAACGAATTCACCATCGCTTACGACGAAGGGAAAGTCATCGGCTGTCTGACCGGGACGGGCGGCGTGGCCGACGAAGCCGCTCGACTTGTCCACATATTCCCGAAGCCAACCGCCGCGCGCATCTTTCACGACGATGACCCGACGCGCCTGTTAGACACTTGCCTGGAAGCGTGGCGACGAGTCGGAGAATTTTAATAGCCGAGCAGTGTGAAGAAATAAGGAATGTCGAACGGGTGAGAGGAATCTTTTGAAACCGGAACTTGAATTCACAGCGCGGCAGGTCACGTCGGAGGTTACGGTCGCATCCTTCGACCACGAGGCGTGGGGCCGAGCACGCGCCGCTCACATCAGGCGCTATTGGTCTGGCGCGCCCGCTCCGGCCTGGCGCCACGCCGAGGCGCGTGCGATGTGGTCGGACGAAGCACTGGTCGTGCGCTTCGTCTGCCGCCAGGTCGAACCGCTGGTGATCGCCGATGTACCACGCCTCAGCGAGAAGAGTATCGGATTGTGGGATCGTGATGTGTGCGAAATGTTCGTTGCGCCGGACGCGCAGCAGACGCCCGACGAGTACTTTGAATTTGAGGCCGCGCCAACCGGCGAGTGGCTTGACGTCCGAATCCATCATACGCCGTCCGGTCGCGAAACAGACTGGCACTATGATTCGGGCATGATGGCCGCGGCCCGCGTCGCCACCGACTCGGTCACGATCATCATCCGCGTTTCATGGGGAGCGTTCGGACGAGCCGCACCAAAAGCCGGTGAGCGCTGGCGTGTGAATCTGTTCCGCTGTGTCGGCACAGGCGACGGGCGCGGCTATCTGGCGTGGCAACCGACGTGCACCCTACAGCCAGACTTCCATGTGCCAAAGGCTTTCGGCTGGCTTGTGTTTGAAGGGATGAAGGATGAAGGATGAAGGATATCTTCGCAGGTGCGACCGATGCGGTTTCGCTTTTATGATTTATGGTAAGCGATCAGCAGTCAGCGGTCAGCCACTAATGCGCCGCGCCCGTCATTTAATTGCGCGCCTTGTTCAACGAGAGCGAAAGGCCCGCGCTGATTTTGTTTTAGCTGATCGCTGACTGCTGAGCGCTTATGATTTATTTTTCCGGATCGTGCGGATGAACTGATTGAGAAGCGCGCTCTCCTGCTCGGCCATCGCGGCGAGGTGAACACCGATCAGGTAACCGCGCTCGTCGTCGTCATCGTCGAGATGTTCGTAACGGGTCGCGACGCCACGCAGTTGCAAAGGGCCGGCGGGGAAGGTCAGCGTGATGAGCAGCGTTTGACCCTCGCCTGTCAGGTAGCGTTCGCCGATGCGAATGGCCGGCATAATCAGCCCCAAGCCTGTCGCGCTGAAGTCGCGTGTGTAGCCTTTGAGTGAAGCGGGGCGCTGCGGGTCGGAGCGATGGAGATTCGTCGAGTGTTCTTTGAGCACGACGACGGCGGCGACCCGCGCCGGGTAGCGCGTCGCGCGACGTCGGTTGCTGACAAACTCACGTAAGCGGTTGGCGATTCCACGCGCAAAGTCCGACATAGTGCCATCAGTCCCGACTCGACGCTCCGGCATGTCGCGAGGCACCGTCGTAAATCGAAGTGGGAATGCTAAACGTCACGATTGATGCGGGGCGCTTCAGACGACGGCGCTGTCTGCTCACTTCCGCGCCGTGGAGCCTTTGAGTGGTTTGCCTTCATTGTCCTTCTTTGTGATGCCGGTCTGATCCATAAAGAAGGAGAGGCGTCCGGTGCGGCCATAGCGTGCCGGCTCGGCCCCGGCGGTACAGACCTTAGCGTTTTTCGAGACGTTGATGCGGAAGTGATAGCCGGTCGAGTCGGACGTTTCAATATCCTTCAGCGAAGGCGTGGCGGCGACGAGCGTCCGCAGATCGGTGCACAGGCCGCCGTGCTGCACGCTGTAGAGCGCCTGCGCGTTGGCGATGCGCACCAGCACGGCTTCGACATCCTGTTGGTGCTGTTCAATACGTGCGTTGAAGAAGAACTCACGGCCCGCCTTTTTCACTTCCTCCTGCTCGGCGCGGTCGCCGATGATCCACGTGCCTCCTGCGCCGAGCAGCATCACCGGCGCCGTATCGGACGGCGAGTCGCCCGCGTGCTCGACGTATCTGACGAAGACGGTCGCGGTGTCACCGCTGATCTGCTCACCGGAGATTTCAACTTTGAACGGCATCAACGCCGCGTTGCGCTCAAAGTCGGGTCGCAAATCTTCGTATTCCTCCGCACTCAAAGATTCGATTGCCGGGCGGTGAATCGACATCATGAAAGCGTCGCGGAAACGCTTTTCGCGCCACGCACGGTAGAACTCGCGCACCACGTCCGATGGTGTCGGCGCGCCCGCCGTCGCGCTGGTGGTGATGGGCGCAGCGGTCTGCTGCGCCTCGGTGGAAACCGGCGCGGCGAACGCAACGAGCAATGCGGCGAGCGGGAAAAGCAGCACCGCGCCGGAGAATGAGAGCAGATGTGAGCGAAAGAATCGCGGCAGAGAAACAGACATCACTAAACTTTGATTCCTTGTCTCAAAGAAGCGAGCACATGCGGCGCGTCCGTGGTCCTGCACAAAGCGCGCCGCACAAAATCATCCCCGCGCGCGAAAAACATCTTGCCGTTTAAGGCTGACCAAATGTTGTCGGCGGCGGGGGCGGAGACGGTAAGTTTTCAGACCGTCGACCCGTCAACCCGTAGCGACCGACGTAGTACAACGTCGCCACCAGCACGCCGAACATGATGATGCCGACGAACATACTTTCATGCAACGCTTCCGGCAGAAACTT
>JACCRA010000459.1 GCA_013813825.1 Pyrinomonadaceae bacterium
GGGGTCGGCCCGCTGGCGGCGGGAATCGCAGTCAGCTTGATCGATGCGATTTCCGCCGAAGTCAAGCCCTGTTCCAAGCCTCCCTCTTGCCTGATTGCGAAGATCGCGGCGCGATCCGCCGGCTTCAACACCTGTTTTAGAAAACGCGCGGCGGCCTGCTGCTCAAACTGAAAGCGTTCGCTCACGCTGCTGGACACGTCGATCATCAAAGCGATGTCGAGCGGCACTTGCTCGGCGTCGCCGAGTTGCGCGACTTCCTGCGCGCGGCTTTCCTCTTCAAGGCGGAAGTCAGCAGCCTGCAAGCCCTGCACGGCCTCGCCCCGCGCGTCCGTCACCGCGACGGGCACGACGACAAGGTTCGAGTTGACGCGCACGATCTCGTCTTCGTCAATCGCCGCCTCGTCGGCAGTCGAAGCGGGCGGCGGCGTGCCGGCGGGCGAGGGCGGCGTCGGCGATTGAGTCGGCGACGGACTCGCGCCCGGTGATGGTGATGGCGATGGCGTAGGTGACGGAGTCGGTGTCGCCTGTTGCGGCGGCGCGGCAAGTTGCGGAGCGCGCACGACGGGTTGCGCGACAGTCGCGGCCACGCGGCGCGGTCGATTTTTTCTAGTCTGCCCGCTGACCGTCGCTTCAACAAAAAGAAAAGCCAGCGCCACTGCGAACAGCAACCCTGGCAAGACAAGTTTTTTCATGCTGCTTCCCTTGAGCGCCATTCAAGCTCTCCCCTTAGCAACCGCCTCAGCATCGCGGCGCACCGGCCGCAATCTCACCTGAGCGACTCGCCCACGCCGGCGAAAAATGGATGCCGCGCGGAGGGGAAAAGACTTAGCGAGCCGAGTGTCTTGAAAAACAGCAAATCGTAAATCGCGAGCGGTTGAGCGTCGTTCGCGATTTACGATTCACAGTTGACGATCCGTTACTGCTGCGGTTGCTCGGTCGCCGGCGGAGGCGTCGCGCTATCGGTCTTCGTCGGGTTCATATTTGGGGCTTGCTGCATCAGGCCGCGGTTAACGAGGACGCTAACTTCGACGCGGCGGTTCTGCTGGCGACCTTCGCGCGAAGCGTTGTCGGCAATCGCCTGCGACTCGCCGTAGCCGAACGGCGTCACGATGCGGCGCAACGGAATCCGGTGCATCTCCGCGAGATAGCGAACGACGGCATCGGCGCGGCGTTGGCTCAAGCGGCGGTTTAAATCTTCGCTGCCCTCGGCGCTGGCGAAGCCGCGCACTTCAAGCACGTAGCCCTTCGCGTTGAAAGCCTGCTTTGCGATCTCGTCGAGCGCCAGCTTCGACTCCGGCGACAGAACGGCGCTGCCCGTACGGAAGTTGACGGTCGCGGTCTGCTGCACGGTGTAGTCGTCTAAAGCCGAGATGCGCTCGTTGGTTGCGTTGACGCCGGAGATAGCTGCGTCGGCCGATTCCTGCGCGGCCTTCGCGCCTCCGCGCGCCGCGTTCGAAACGGCGGCCAACTCATCCAACTGTCCCGAGAGGCGTTGTGAATTTTGCTCGACCTCGCCAATGCGAGTTTCGGCGGTGCCAACGCGGCTCTCGACCGGATCGACACGCGCCTGCAACGACCGCGCGACGTTCAAATCAGTGGTGCCAAAACGAACTTTCTCCGCGACCAGTTGGCCGCTCGCGTCGCCGCGCCCTTCGACTTCAAGGTTGAGGCCGCGCAGGATGTTCGTCGCGCCGTAAGTCGAACCGCTCCGCAAGAAGCCGCCCTTCGACTTAACGCTGGTTCGATCCGTCATCAACACCACCGTCTCGACGCCGTTAATATCCTGCACGGTGAACGTGTCGGCATCGCGGCGCGTGACGACGCCTTTGATCTTCGCCTTCTGGCCGCTCGTGACCGAGCGCGCGTTACCACGACTACCGGCACTATCCGTGCCGCCCGTTCTATCGTCCTGTGCTAACACCACCGACGACAACGACAAAATGATCGCGACGGCGACTGTGGACATTTGAATTTTGATTGATCTGATGTTCATTCTTTCATTCTCCATGCTTTTGTGAATCCAAAACTCTTTCCGCCTGCTCCATGCCAGCGACCCGCCGCGACGTACGGACACAACAATGTCCGAGTCGGGACTGTACCTGCATTATGGCGGGCCACACGTTTCGACGGATGATTCCGTGAACCGCTGGCTAACTCACGAGGTTTGCTCTTTAGGGGACTTATGCGTCGGCGAGGATTCTTACCAATCGCCGCGGGAGAGTCAAGAGGTTTGATGATGAAATGGCTCGATCCGGCGGCGCTCAAGAGATTTAGAATTTCTTCGCCACCGGATCGCAACAAAGGAAAGGGGAAAGGGCGAAAGTCAAGACACAGATTAGCTGTGTATTGTTTTGGTTAAATTCATGCCGTAGGCGTGTCCGTGCCTTCCTCATTCCTCTTACACACTAAACTGACCGGCTTCGAGCAATTGCTTGACGCGACCAAGGAAGCGTTCCGCGTCAGCGCCATCGATGATCCGGTGATCGAAACTCAGTGCAAAGTAGGCCATCTGGCGGATCGCGATCACGTCGTCGCCGTCGGGACCCGTGATCACTTTCGCGCGCTTCTCAATCGTGCCGACGCCGAGGATGGCGACCTGCGGCTGGTTAATAATCGGCGTCCCGAAGAGACCGCCGAAGACGCCGGGGTTGGTGATTGTGAACGTGCCGCCCGCCACTTCGTCGGGCTTGAGTTGTTT
>JACCRA010000497.1 GCA_013813825.1 Pyrinomonadaceae bacterium
TCCGTCCAGCGCCCCGGAACGACGCGGCAGAACACCACGTCGTCGCGGTGGCTGGCGTCCTCTAGCACCAATAGTGGAGCGCCGTTGACGGCCGCGCCTAATAATGCCCGGGCGGACGGCGATCCCCCTCCGGTTGTCGTCGCACCCGGATGCAAAAATCCGGCGTCATCAAAACGCAGGTTATCCCAGCCGGTAATTTCGCGCAGTTTGTCCGCCACTTCCGCGCGCCGGTGCGGCGGCATTTCGGGGCGGCAGACGACATTACTCGGATGTGCCAAGGGACGAGCGGCGATTGAGTTCACGAACAGCAGCGGCGACAGGTACAGCCAGAGCAACCCGCCCGCAACGGCGACGAGTAATTTGAAAATGCTGGCGTTCTGACTTCTCTCTCGCACGTCCGACTCCCTATTCAGCGTGGGGCGGTTAAAGCGCGCGGGCACGACCATTCTTCGTTGATTCTAACTTGCAACACGCGGGCGGTAAGGGCGCGGCGGCCACTACTTAGATGTTACCAGAAAGTTAAAGCCGTGTGTACAGAATGTTAATTAACGGGATGAAAGCGGATTGAAAGAGGGGAGCCAAAACCAACAAAATGTCTTCTGCAAGGTATCCACCCGACGACGAGTCAGTGTCATCTCGCCGGGATGTATAACAAGAGACCCTCTTTCCGCGCTGTGTGTGTTTCTAGCGGAGTCAGGATCTTTGGTCTCTTGTGGTTCGCGAAGATTGGGTTAGAAGCGGAAGAGGGTATCGAATTGCAGGCGCGTCGTCGGGCGGTTGAGCGATCCCGGCGGGGTGTTGCCGAAAACGCCAAGCAGGCCGTTCGGGCGCTGCGTAAAGATGCCGGTGGCGGAGAGAATAACGCGCGGGTTGGCCGTGAAGGAGAAGTTAAATCGCTGCGCGCGGATGTCTGTTTGCTGCGCGATGTCTGAGTAGTTGAACGGCGTTAACACTGCGTCCTTCTCGATTCGCATGAAAGTGTAGCCAAACTGCACGTCGCCCTGTTCGCGCGTCTTGCCGACTTGCACTTCGGCCCAGAAGCCGTTGTTTTCGTCGTTTTGCAAAACGCGGTTCGCACCGCCCGGCCCGCCAGCGAGGACGACAGCGCGAGTCTGCATGTTGGTGACGAGGTTAAACAGCACTGTGACAGGAAAGCGGTTGCTGCGCGTGATGTCGAAACGGGCGATGAGATCGACAAGGTTGAAACCGGACGATAGTCGCCCGTCGCGGTTCACGGCGTTGTTGTTCGCGGTCGAGAGGCCGAGCGACGAGCCGGAGACAAGTTGTTCGCGCGGGATGGGGACCAACGCCGTGACGGTCTGCGCGGGCGCGGTGGCGGTGGCCGGGATCGTGATGATAACGGGGATTTGCAACTGGCCGCCGAAGAATTGTCCGGGCGTGATGAACTGGGTGCCGGAGAAATAAAGGTCGGCGGCCGAAACGGTGAGAGCGGCCGTTGAACTGAGCGCGAAACGCGCCCGCGCCTGCGCGCCGTAGAGCGCCAGATCGCGCCCGGTGCGCCGCGAGAGATCGCGGCTGACGCGCCCGCCTGCGTCGAGCATGAGAGCGGCTTGGCGTTCTAGCAGCGGCAGTTGCCACGCCACGAGCGTCAGGTTTTTGAGCGCCGGGTTCTTAAAGTTGCGCGAGTAAGTTTCGTTGAGACCTTCGGGCTGAAGGTCCACGTCCCACGTCATTTCGGTGAAGAGCCACGGCGTTTCGAACTTGCCGGCTTGCAGCCGCAGCCCCGGCACGGCCGCCGGCCGGTAAGTGATGAAAGCCTGATCGAGCGCGAACTGCTTGTGCGCGAAAAAATCTGTGAGCGTCTGATTGGAACTGGTCACGTCGGGCAGCGTCCCCGTCGCGAGGCGCAGTCCCCAGTCAAACTCTTTACCGAACTGGCCACGCAACGCGAGGCGTGCGCGCAGGCGTGCGCGGTTACGCGCGGTCATTTCGTTACCGGCGACGAGTGGGTTGGCGTCGTTCGCCAGCGAATTGAGTTGGCCGAACTGGCTCTCGTAGCGCAGGCGAATGTCGCCGCTGAAAGTGATCGAGCCGAGTTGTTTTGAAAGAGCCTCGACGGTCTTGGTTTGCGCCTCGACGCGGCCGACGCGCGTTTCCAGCGAATCGCCTTGCGCGTTCTTCGTCTCGGTCTGGGGCGTGGTGGCGTTGTCACGAGTCGCCGCCACGTCCACCGTGCCGCCAACACCAGTGGTGTAAGTCGCCTGCTGGAACGTGGGCGCTGGCGGGGCGGTGGTGGTCGCCTCGCTGCTTGCTGTGCGTGACAGTAACTCGTGTAGCAGGCGCGATTGCTCGGCGAGTGCGGCGCGCAACTCTTCGATCTCGGCACGCTGCCGCTCTAACTGGCGACGCACTTCCGTGAGCGCCGCCGCGTCGCCCGTCAACGTGTCGCTGGCGGCGGCACTGCTGGGCGCAGTCGCTTCCTGCGCGTGGGCGGAGCAAAGAACACCAAGGGCGAGGATGCACACGGGCAGGGCACGCATGAACAGACGGCGCATGACAATTTCCTTCTTGTGATGGTTAAAGCTGAACTGGCCGAAGCAAGCCGGCGGGCGATTCAAGCTCACCTGTGATGGATAAATCCTATGTCACATTGGAAGAATCCTGAGCTTCAGCTTAACGACATTTTAACGCATGGTGAAGCGAGACGGTACAACTGAAACCATAACTCAAGCCACCCGGCATGTGAGGTTGGCGCGCAAGGTGGAAGCGATTTGATGCGAGATGAATTAAAGGAGTTTCGAGCGGGGTGAATATTTTGAATTGACGGACTGCGTGATTAATGGCTGCTGCTGGCGGTGGCGGCATCACTCTGAGAACTGTTTATTGCGGTCGCGGTCGCGCGGCGTTTTCTGGTGCGCGCTTCCGTCGTCATTTGGCGCAGCGTGGAGTGGACGGCGAGGACAATCTCGGACAGATCGGCGGCGGTCGTCTCGGGCGGATTCATCTGCTCGGCCAGTATAGCGGCGGCCACATCACAACTTAGTTCGTGGGCAATGGACATGATGACGAAAGCTCTCCTGTCAGAGGGTTTAGCGCAACGACGTGATTGGTCCTCGATTCCTTGCGGTGAGGGAGCATCATAAACAGGTGACGTTACCAGAATGTTACAGGACGGAAGATTCCCGGCTGCCCCGCGTTCGCCGGCAAGGTCGTCTGTCGTCTGCGAGCAGGTGTCTTACGAACGTGCGATTGACCATTCACCGCCGGAGCGCGGACAGCCCTTCCGCGCTATGCTATGATGGCCGTGAAACCTCAAAGAACAGCCGGCGATTGTGATCCGAAAAATTGGCGGCGATCATGACGGTAGGTATTCATGCTCAAAACACCATCCTTCCTCCGCTTCAATAAGCTGCGCGATCTTGTGTCCGACTCGATGGCGATTGACATGGGCTCGACCAGAACGATCATCGCGGTGCGCGGGCGCGGGATCGTGGTGGACGAGCCGTCAATCGTGGCGATCAACAAAGTGACCGGCGAGATCGTTGCCATCGGAGCCGAGGCGCACGATATGCAGGGGCGGGAGGCACGCGAAATCTCCCTCGTCTCGCCGCTGGTGGATGGCGTCGTCGCCGACTTCGAGCGAACGCAAATGATGCTCGACCGCTTTGTGCTCTCCGCGCGTAGCGGCCTCTCCCACTTCAGCCGCCGCGCCATCATGAGTGTGCTGTCGGGCGTCACGCACGTCGAGCAGCGGGCGCTGTTGAGCGCCGCCGAGCATTCGCACATCGGGCGCGTCTATATGGTTGAGGAGGGTCTGGCGGCGGCGCTCGGCGCGGGTGTCTCAATTGACGACAAGAGCGCCTCGGCGGTGGTGGACATCGGCGGCGGCAGCACTAACGTAGCGGTAGTGGCGCGCGGCTCCATCGTCTATTCGCAGGCCGAGCGGATCGGCGGCTCGGACATCGACGCCGCGATCAGCGACCGCTTGCGGCGTCACCACGGACTGCTGATCGGCGAACTGACCGCCGAGCGGCTGAAGATCGAACTCGCGACGGCTATCGAGCCGCCGGATGCGGCGCGCCGCATGACGGTCAAAGGGCGCGACGTGCAGGCCGGCACGCCCCGCGCTGTCGAGGTGACGAGCGGCGAAATCTGCGACGCCGCGCAGTCTTCCCTACAGCGGCTCTCACGCTCAGTGACGCGTGCCCTCGCCGAACTACCGCCGGAGGTGGCCGCCGACATTTATGATCGCGGCTTGATTCTGACCGGCGGCGGCGCGCTCCTTGAAGGCATCAGCGAGTTTTTGCAGCGGGAGACACACCTCGCTACCCGCCTTGCTGAACACCCGCGCCACTCCATCGTGATCGGCCTGACGCAACTCTACGACGAGCCGCTGCTGCTCCGCCGCGTCACCCGCAACGAGCCGCTGCTCTTGCTGGACCCCGACGAGGGCGCGTTTGAAAGTCTTTAGTTCAGTAAGCAGTAAGCAGCGGAAACAGAGGACTGCTTACTGCTCACTGTTCACTGTTATGAACTTTGCCAGCATTCTCCACCGGCAGGTGCGTGTGGCGCGGGTCTTCGGGATTCCCGTGCGAATCGACTACCGTTGGTTCATCGTCTTCGCTTTGAGCACGTGGCTGATCGCCGAGACTTTTCAGCAACGTGTGGGAGTGGGCGGCGTACACCTCGACGCGTCGGCGTCGTGGGTGGTCGGCGTGGCGACGACGTTCGCGCTGTTCCTCTCGATCTTCGGCCACGAGTTGTCGCACGCGCTCGTCGCCCGCGCTGAAGGAATCGGGACCGAAGAGATCGTGCTGCATCCGTTCGGCGGCCTCGCGCGCTTGAGCCGGGAGCCTGACAGCCCGCGCGCCGAATTTCGCATTGCGGCGGCCGGGCCGGCTTCGAGTTTCATCTTCGCTCTTATCGCCTACGGCGCGATGAACCTCGTCGCGTGGGGCGAGGGACCAGTATGGGCCATCTGTCTGATCGTCGCCGCCGGAAACTTGTTGCTCGCGCTCTTCAATCTGCTGCCCGGCTATCCGCTCGACGGCGGGCGCGTGGTGCGCGCCTTCCTGTGGCACCGGAGCGGGGAATTGGGTCAGGCGACGCGCACCGTGAGCCTCGGCGGACAGGTCATCGCCGGGACACTCGTGGTCTTCGGCGGCTACATGGCGCTCAAGTGGGGCGCTTATTTTATGGCTTTGTGGTCGGCGCTGATCGGCCTCTTCTTGTGGGACTCGGCGCGCGCTGTCTTGCAGGCGCAGGGCGCGAAAGAAAATCCGCAGACGGTGGCCGATGCGATGTCAGCTTCGCACAGCGTCGGGCCGGATATGCTGATCAGCCGCTTCGTTGATGAAGTGCTGCCACTCCGTCGCCGCGAGGCCGTGCCCGTCGCGCAGGGCGGGCGATTGCACGGCATTCTCACGCTCTCGGACTTGAAACAGTTGCCGCGTGAGCGTTGGCATCACACGCGCGTCTCGGAAGTGATGCGCCCGGTCAGCCCGGAACTGTTCGTCGAGCCGTCCACCGCGCTCGCCCGCGCCGACGCCTTGATGAAAGCCAACGGCACGGGCGCTGTCGCCGTCATCGATCAGACGGGCGAGATCGTCGGTTTCCTCGAACGGCGTCAGTTAAAACAGCGCGACAACTCGAAATAGCTTTCACTCACGCCTCCGTCAATTTCAAAGCAAAGATAAGCTGCGGATGAACGCGGAGACACGCGAAGCAATTCAGAATTGAATCCGCGGATCTTCCGCGTCCTTCCGCAGTTCGTCGTTTTCCAGCAGTTGAAGCAGGCGGGTTAGTTCGATTGGCAGCGGCGCTTGAAACTGTAGCCACTCGCCGGTGCGTGGATGCCAAAATCCGAGTTGTTCGGCATGGAGAAATTGGCGATTGAGGGCGGCAATGGCGGCGCGCAGGCGCGTGTCTTGTACAGTGCCGTCGCGCCCTCCACCGTAAACTTTATCGCCGACGATTGGATGCTTGAGCCATTCAAGGTGAACTCTGATCTGGTGCGTGCGCCCGGTCTTGATCTCGACATCGAGCAGCGTCAAGCGGTCGTAGCGCCGCCGCACGCGGTAGAGCGAGAGCGCGTGCCGCCCGCCGCGCACGACGGCCATCCGCGTCCGGTTACGTGCATCGCGCGCGAGCGGTTGCTCGACGCGCCCGCCTTCTTCGCGCACCGCGCCGTGTGCGAGCGCGACGTAAGATTTGAACACTTGGCGCGCGCGAAACTGGTTGGCTAAATCTTCGTGCGCCTGTTCGGTTTTGGCAACGGCGAGCAGCCCCGACGTGTCGCGATCAATCCGGTGAACGATGCCGGGGCGCAACACTCCGGCGTGTCCCGAAAGTTGCTGAAAGTGAAACGTGAGCGCGTTAGCGAGGGTTCCAGTCTCAACTCCGGCGGCCGGATGCACGACCAACCCGGCAGGCTTGTTGACGACGATGAGAGCGTCATCTTCAAACACGATTTCGAGCGGGATGTCTTCTGGGACGAGACTGCTGAGGAGCGGCGCGGGCGTCTCCATTTCGATACGGTCGCCGGCGCGCAGCTTATGCGAAGCCTTCGCCGTTTGTCCCGCGACCAGCACCTCGCCGTCTTCGATCAACTGCTTGAGGCGCGTGCGGCTGACACCCGCGACACGCGCGGCGAGATAACTATCGAGCCGTGCGCCGGCTTCCGTCTCCGCGACGGTGAAAGTGAAGACTTCCGCTTCCGGTGTGTCGCTAAGAGAGTGCTCGGCCATCGGCAAGGCTTAACTGCGGAGAAGGCAAAGGATACCGGAGGAAAGAATTTGAAATCTCACATCTCTAATTTTGGATTTGGATGCTGAGATTCTGAGTTTGAGATCGGGTTTTAACCTCTTTGAAGTTTGAGATTTCAAATTTCAAATTTGAGATCGTTTTTAACCTCTCCGTAGCTCCGCGTCCCCGGTGATGAAAAATTTAAGATGCTGCGCGCGCCGTCGTTGTGACCGGCGCGCTTTCGCCGCCCGGTCGTGAGTTGCCGGCGCGTCGCCAGCGAACGACGAGCAGCGCGAGGCTGGCGAGGCCGACGAAGAGGCTGATCAATTGCGAAGTCGAAAACCCGGTCAGCGATGTCAGTCCGGCGATGTCGCCGCGCGGATCGTCGCGGAAAAATTCGATCACGAAACGCGCCGTCGCATAGAGCACGCCGTAAGTCAGAATTACTTGCCCGCGAAAACTCTTGTGCCGGTGCAGCCAAATCAGTAGCACGAAGAAGATAAGCGCCGAGAACGATTCATAAAGCTGCGTCGGGTGCAAATGTTGGTCGATGGGGACGCCCGTGATCTCGTGGCCGAGTTCAGAGAATTTAACGCCCCACGGCAGCGTCGTCGGCTTGCCCCAACAACAGCCGGCGGCGAAGCAACCCTGCCGCCCGATGGCTTGGCCGAGCGCGATGCCCGGCGCGAAGGCGTCAGCCGTCTGCCACCACGGCAAGCCGTAGCGTTTGATCAACAGATACCCGACCGCCACCGCGCCGAGAAATCCGCCGTAGAAAACTCCACCCGAACGCAGAAAGTCGAGCGAGACGAGCCGCCACGGCTCCGCCCTGTACTCCGGCTCGGCAAACAGCAGCAGCACCTTCGAGCCGACGATGGCCGCCAGCAGCATCCACAACCCCAAATCGTAAATGCGCTCGCGCGGCAGCCCGTCGCGCTGTGCCAAACGCGCCGCCACGATCAAAGCGGCAAGGAACGCCGACGCCAACAGCACACCATAAGTGTTGACGGGAAAACTACCGATGCGGAAAAGCTCTGGATACATTTTCAAAAAGTGATCACTAATAAGCGGTAAGCAGTATGATGCAGGAAAACTGCTCACCGCTTACTGCTCACTGCTCACTTGTATGCGCTGCTTTCGGCCTTCCATGATCAGATCGAGCGCGAGTAGCCCAGCGCCGAGGCAGATGCTGGCATCGGCGACGTTGAAAGTGGGCCAGTAAAAACGGTCGCCGGCGTGCAGCACGATGAAATCGATGACGTGGCCGAGGCGCGCGCGATCCGTCAGGTTGCCGACGATACCGGCGAGCAGCAGGGCGCAGGCTCCGAGCACGCGGTCGTCGCTGCGCGGCGTGCGGAAAAAATAGACAAGGACGGCGACGGCTGCCGCGAGCGCGAGCGAGACGAGCAGCCACCGTCCCGTGTCGCCGCCGCGCTGAAGTTGGCCGAAAGCGATGCCGGTGTTCTCGGCGTAGGAGAGATCGAGCAAGCTGGGAATGATCGTTACGTCTCTGCCGAAGCGGAGCGCGCGCACCGCCCAAGCCTTCGTCACCTGATCGGCGAGGAAGATGCCCGCCGCCGCCAGCAGGTAAGCCGCACGCCACGTCGCGTTGACACGTCCTTTCACCGTATCACCTCTCCCCGCTCCGTCGCTTCAATCTCGGCCAGTGCGGCGACGCACCGCTCGCAAGCGGTTGGATAGCGTTCGGACTCGCCCACCCGTGTTGAGTAAGTCCAACACCGCTCGCACTTCTCGCCTTCGGCGCGCGCGACCGTGACATCCACGTCTCCAGTCTCGAAGACAACCATGCCTTCAAGTTTGGTCAACTTAACTTGTGAAACAATGAAAATGTACCGTAGCCAATCGCGGTAGCGGTCAAGCAACTCGTAAGTTCTGTCGCTCGTCCGCAGTTCAACGCAGGCTTCAAGCGAGCCTCCAATTAACTTGGCTACGCGCGCTTCTTCGAGGGAGCGCAACACTACATCGCGAACTGCAAACAGCCATAACCAGCGGGCCTGTAACTCAGAATCGCGCACGCCTGAGATATTGGGGAACTCGGCAAGGTGAACTGACACGGGTTGCCTTGAGTTGGTCCCCTCGCCGTCGTCCGCCGCCGGAAGGTTCTCCCAGATTTCGTCCGCCGTGAAAACCAGAATCGGCGCGAGCAGGCGCGCCAGCGCGTCGGCGATTGCGTAGAGCGCGGTCTGCGCCGAGCGGCGCGCGTGCGACTTCGGCGCGGCCGT
>JACCRA010000500.1 GCA_013813825.1 Pyrinomonadaceae bacterium
AGGCCCTCGGAAGTTCGCCGCTCGGAAGCTGAACTTCGGATAAGGAACAGGTCAGGATGGCTTTAGATAAAGAGCAGGCGGTTGGAAATGCGCGGCGCGATCTGGCGAAGCGTTTGAATGTTTCGGAAAGCGAGATCAAGGAAAGCGCGGTTGAGAAGGCTGACTTCCCGGACATGGCGCTCGGCGCGCCGGAAGCGGGCGAGATGAGCGCGCAAATGATTATGTCGGGTTGGCGCATTCGCCTCAGCGCTGGTGGCAAAGATTACGAATACCGCGCAGATGCACGTCAAGTGCGACTCTACAATTACAAGGGGAAAAATTATCGCGTGTGAGCGCGTAAAGAAGTCGTGAGGTTTTAAGAGATGAACAGAAACAATTACGTCGGTCACATCGTGTTGGCTTTAACGCTCGTCATGCTCGCCGGACTCGCCGGACAGATCAGGCGTTGGCACAAAGATGCGGACAAAGGTTTGCTCGTCGTGCGGCAGTCAACCAAGCAGCGCGCCTGTCAGTTGCGCGGCGTCGTCGGTCGCGGCGGAAGTAATTTCGAGGGTGAGACGGACGTGATCGTGCGCTTTCGTCCCGGCACAACGGCCGAAGCGATGACGCGAATCGCCGCGCGATTCAATGACCGCGTTGAAGATCGTTTTGAGTACATCAACGACTACGCCGCGATCAACGATAACGACGGGCTTGACGCGGAGACAATCGCCGCCGAATACCGCAGCCTGCCGGAAGTCGCCGACGCCGAACCGAACATTACGATCAGCCTCGATCCTCCGTTGCGCCGGTACATAGGACGCTTTACTGAGGAAGACGCTAGCAACGAGATGCGAAGCAGGATTGAAGGCGAAGGCAACTTCAACTACGTCGGCGCAAGCGAGCCAAACGATCCGATGTTCTCCGATCAATGGTCGCTCGCCAACACGGGGCAGCGCGACGGGCGCAAAGGGGCTGACATCGGCGCGCTTGAGGCATGGGAGAAGACGAAGGGCAGCCGCGATGTGGTGGTCGCCGTGCTCGATAGCGGTGTTGATTACACGCATCCCGATCTCGCGGGCAATATGTGGAAGCGCCCTGACGCAATTGCCGCCTACGCCGACAAAGAACTCGGCGCGATCAATGATATGCATGGCTACAACGCCGTTGACAACTCCGGCGATCCGATGGACGACAACGGGCACGGCACGCACTGCGCCGGGATCGTCGGCGCGGAGGGCGACAACGGCCAAGGCATCGCGGGCGTGAATTGGAATGTGCAGATTATGCCGTTGAAGTTTATGTCGAAGGGCGGCTTCGGAACGACGAAGGCGGCGATTGAAGCGATCAATTATGTTATTGACCGCAAGCGCGCGGGCGTGGGCGTCCGCATCATCAGCGCGAGTTGGGGATCAACGGTCAAATCGCGCGCGCTCGAAACTGCGATCAAACGCGCAGGCGAAGAAGGCATCCTGTTCGTCGCGGCCGCCGGGAACGCGAGCGCCAACGCGGATCGTTCGCCGCATTATCCGGCGAGTTATCGTCTGCCGAATGTGTTGAGCGTGGCCGCTTTGAATCGCAATGATGAATTGGCGGGTTTTTCAAACTACGGGGCCAAGACTGTTCACGTCGCCGCGCCGGGAGCGGAGATTTTGAGCACATGGCTTGGCGCAGACTACCTTGAAGCTTCGGGAACTTCGATGGCGACGCCGGAAGTCTCAGGCATCGCGGCGCTCGTGTTGGCGACGGATGAGAATCTCACCGTCGAAGAGTTGCGCGAGCGTTTGATGAACTCGGTAGATAAGCTTGATTCACTTCAAGGTAGAACCGTGAGCGGCGGGCGAATTAACGCGCGTCGCGCCGTCACTGGCGAGTAATAAGGCAGAAGTAAAAAGGTAAAAGGCAAAAGTGCGGACAAGAGAATTTCTCTCTTCACTTTTGCCTTTTTACTTTTACCTTTTGCCTTGCTTCACCTCTCTCCGCAATTAAACTTAATCTTTAGTTCGTTATGGAGGAAAACAGATGCGTAGATTTTTTGTGTTCTTGCTGCTCGCGGCGATGTGTTTGCCGACGACGTTTGCGACCGCGAAACCGTTTAGCTTTGCGCCGACCGCGATGCAGGACAATGATTCACAGGAGCGGCGCACGTTGAGGGTGCCGCAGCGCCGTCGTCGCGTGCGGGGCGAAGGTCGGCGTGGAAGCAATCGCGGCATTGGCAGCGCCTACAGTCGCGCCGGACGCAGTGCGGCGCGCGGCGCGAGCGGCTTCGGTCGCAACATCGCGCGCGGCAAACCGATTGTCGCCGGAAGGCGTCTGGGCAGAGGCATGGGCGGCTTCGGCAAGCACACCGGCATCGGCACGGCGCGCGTCGGCAAAAAAGTTGGGCGCACCACGCGGCGCGTCTTTACCGGGCGATAAAAATTTATAGAGCAGTCAGGAGTGACTATTCAGGTGGCAGACCTCCACATTAGCTTCCCTAATTTCTTGGCCGTGAGCTAACCCTTGTTTTCTGTCTGGCAGCGATGAAAAGTACAGGCAGGATGATAGCGAGCTGATGCAGTTACTCGTTAGTTGACACTCGGCGTGATTGTCTTTCCAGCGAACACACTTATGATTGTCTCCATAACGCCGTGGTCGCGCGGCTGCTTGAGCTTCCCCCGTTTTAGTGGACACCTCAGACGAGATATTCTTCTCGGAATGACCTGCACCCATTTATTGGACAGTTTCGAGAGTTAAAATCTCGGCTTTTGGAGCGGTTCGGGTCTGCTGCCAGTGCGCCACAAAGTCGCTCGGTGTTTGATGCTTGAGCGAACTGTGCGGGCGTAGTTGATTATAATCTTCTCGCCATGCTTCGACGATCTGTTTAGCATCCGCAAGTGAAGTGAACCAGTTCTGATTCAAGCATTCTTCCCGTAGTCTGCCGTTGAAGCTTTCGATGAAAGCATTATCCGTAGGCTTACCCGGACGACTGAATTCTAGTTTCACGTTATTGCGGTGCGCCCACTCGTCCATCGCCTTCGAGATGAATTCGCTGCCATTATCAACTTTGATTGTTTTCGGCACACCATGTGTCACCTTCAGCCGCTTAAGAACCTCGACCACACGCTTGCCGGTCAAGGAGAAGTCAACCTCAATCGCTGGGCTAACACGGCTAAAGTTATCGACTAACGTCAGCATCCGAAAGGCGCGCCCGTCGGCGAGCCGGTCTGCCACGAAGTCCATGCTCCAACACTCGTTCGGAGCGGTCGAGACGGGTAGCGGAACACGCGGCTCACTCGTCCGTTTCTTCTTGGTCTTCAGCCGCAAAGATAAACCTTCCAGCTTGTAAAGCCGGTACACGCGCTTGTGGTTGACCGACCAGCCTTCGCGCACCAAAAGCGCATGCAAGCGGCGATAACCATAGCGCACGCGCGCACCTGCTAAGTCTTTCAACCGCACACGTAGTTCGACCTGTGGGTCACGATGCTGACGGTAGTAATAGCTCGAACGCTGCATTCCGATTAATCGGCACGCACGTCGTTGCGGCAAGCGAAAGGCAGCACAAAGGAAGTTCACCAACTCGCATCGCTGCTCCCGCTTTAGAACTTTTTTCGCAGCACCTCTTGCAACATATGCTTGTCGAGTGTCAGGTCAGCGACGAGCGACTTCAACTTCTTGTTCTCGTCTTCGAGTTGTCGCAGCCTTGCCAACTCGGCAACACCCATCCCAGCGAACTTTCGCTTCCAGCGGTAGAAGGTCTGCTCAGTGATGCCGGTCTTGCGGCAGACCTCGGCGACTGATGTACCGTCTTCAGATTGCCGCAAAGTGTAGATGATCTGCTCGTTCGTGAACTGCTTTTTCATGCTTCCTCCTGAGGTTTAAGAACCGTTTTGGAAGCAGAAATCCTAACACTCTTTGTGTCCAGCTTTTCGGGGATGGGTCACCCTGCGCTAGCCCCCTGATGAACTGCTCTGTGGCTTGTTGCAGATTGTTGCTCTGTGCCTGCTCGACGCCGACCATCGCGCCGTGCGTAAATACAAACTGCCCCTGAACATCACCGTATGCTCCTTCGGGAGCGAAGGTCACGGAGTTTTGGTTCGGCAACTCGCGCCAGTTCTCCGGCACCCCTAAGCGGAAGAGATTACCGCCTGAATATGTGCGGAAGCGCCCTGAAGGATAGGCGACTCGACCGCGCGGAGCTTCTCCACCATTACTACTGCTGCGACCGCCGCGACCCGCTCCGCCTGAACGCACCGCTTCTTCCATCGAAGGCGCACGTCCCATAC
>JACCRA010000533.1 GCA_013813825.1 Pyrinomonadaceae bacterium
GTCGCGCATGGCTTCGGCTTGGCCGATCTCGGCGTCGCGCTGCACTTCCGCCGTGCGCCGTTTACCCAAAGCGTCCAAGTAGCCTTCTTCGTCGCTGATCTCTTGAATCGTCAGCGCATCGTGGCCGATGCCCATCTTCTCAAGGTCGCCCGCCGCTTCGGTCGTCAATTTCTGCGCGAACGATTGGCGGTCGTTGTTAATCTCTTCGACGGTCAGCGTGCCGAGGATGGCGCGCAAGTGGCCTTCGAGCGTTTGAAAGACGAGACGGTGAAACTCTTCGGGCGGCATTCCGAGAAAACGCTCTGCCGCCGCGCGCAAACTTTCATCGTCGCCTTTGATCTTCACGTTGCCGACGGCTTTGACTGATACGGGAACCCCCTGCACCGTATAAGCGCGCGACGTGGCGAGCGGCACAGTCCAGACGTTCAAAGAGAGGTAATCAACTTTTTCGAGAAACGGCACAATCAGCGTCGCGCCGCCGCGTACCAGCCGGTAGCCGACCACCGTGCCGTCAGATAATTTACGCGAGCGGCCAGAGATGACGGCGGCCATGTTCGGCGAAACTTTGATGTAGTTGCGCGAGAGCAGCCAGAGCGCGATTAAGACTGCCAACACGATGATGAGAATGGTGACGGGAATGAGTAAGGTGGAAATGTCCATAACGAATTACCTCACAGCGGACGAGCGTCAATGAGCGTGGTAACGAGGAATTCAAGAAGCGCGCGGCATGGACGAAAGCACGCCGGTCTCGCGGCTGACGATGACGGAATCGCCCGCGATCTCTTCGATCCGCACGATCATGCCTGATTTAATCTCTTGATGGTCAAGCGCGCGGGCGCGTCTTTCGACTCTCTCTTCGCCGATGCGACAACTAACCTGCCCGATGCCCTCAGCCGGAATCGTCACCGTCACTTGCGCGGCGCGACCGACAAGATGCCCCGCGCTTACCGAACTCGACGCCTGTTGTTGATAGAGAAAGCGCGCGAACAGCGACACGATGCCGCCGAGCACAACGCCGCTTCCCAAACCGAGCAGCGAGCTTCCGAGCACACCGAGACCAATCTGAACGCCGATTGCGCCGAAGCCACCGAAAGCTGTGACGAACACGCTGATAGCGCGCGAGTCGATAAAAGCATGACCGTCGAGCAGGCCGCCGTGAGCGTCCATATCTAAACTCGCCGCGTCGAACACTTCGCCGAACACGAGCGAGAGCGCGAGAAATATGAAGCCGACTGCCGCGATGATGAGAAACACAATCAAGGCGCTGATGTTGGTGAAGAGTTCAGGCACTACGTTGCTTCCTGACGAATTGTTCGCGCATAACTTTTACCCGGCGCATTATACGACAACAAGACGCGCGCGGCGTTTCTATTCTCGGAAGTTGCTCGTTTGAGAACAGTCTGCTTACCAAGTCGTTTTGTAGTTAGAAATAGCTACATCGAGCATAGCTTTAATAAAGCCCTGCCCCGACAGTCTGGTTCCGATTCGCCTGTTGATATTAGAGCAGGCGCTCAGGCGGGAGCAACGACTTGTGGATGTGAATGGCGGCCATCGCGCCTTCGGCGGCGGCGACGACGGCGAGTTGCGAGCGCGGCGTCAGATCGCCCGCGGCATAGACGCCTTTCACGTTCGTCTGCTGCTCTTCATCCACGGCGACGTGGCCGCATTCGGGATCGAGTTGGCAGCCCAACATCTCGTGCAGGTGCGAGGCCGGCTCCGTTCCGAGGTTGAAAAAGAGCGCGTCGCATTCGAGCTTACTGCCGTCGTCAAAGTGCACCACTTGAAGTTGCTGCTTTTCGACGTCACCTTCAAGCCGGGCGATGCTTTTGTTGATAATGGGAATATCAAAGTGGGCGAGCTTCGCGAGGTGCTCTGCTTCGATGTCGCCGGGTTCGCCATTGGTGATCAGCGTCAAATGGTCAGTCCACGTTAATAAATTGAGCGTGAAGCCGACAGCTTGTTTGCCGTGGCTGAGCACGGCGACGCGCTTGCCAGACACCTCGAAGCCATCGCAGTCGGGGCAGTGGTGAACTGTGAGTCCGTAGAATTCGCGGAAGCCGGGACAGTCCGGCGTGAAATCGCGCAGGCCGGTAGCGAGCAGCAGACGCCGCGACTCAAAAGTTTGGACGCCGCCGTCTTTACCGTCATCATCGCCGCCAGCCGAGACGCGAAAACGCTCGTCGCCAATGCGCTCGACGCGCGTGACGCAGCCTTCCACGATCACTCCGCCG
>JACCRA010000600.1 GCA_013813825.1 Pyrinomonadaceae bacterium
GATCCACGCGCCAGCCGCGAATGGCTTTCACGTCATTATCGATCACGACGTGATCGCCCTCCCGCTTCAACAAGACGATGTTCGCCTCCGTCGCCGCCTGCACTACGAGCGGGCTGTGCGCCGTCGCAATAAATTGCGTGTTAGGGAATAAGTCGCTTAAAAAACTCATCAAATTTCGCTGCCACTTCGGATGCAGGTGCAGATCAATCTCGTCCACCAACACGACCGCCGGCTCGGCCAACGGGTTAGGGCTGTCAGGGTAGCGATTGAACAACCGGCTGGCGAAATCAACCATCCACGCGATCAGCGTTTTATAGCCTAAGCTGAGGTCTTTGATTGAGACCCAGCCATACGGAGTCTTAACTTCAATGCCGGGTTTTAGTTGCTTTTCCGTGAGTGGGAGAAACTTAATATCTTCCACGTCGGGCAGAAGTTTGATGAGGATTTCTTTAATCCTATCCCGGCGTTCCTTAGCGCGATTTTTGACTAATACATTGTCAGCAGCATGAGCCGCGTAATCAGCTTGGAGCAACCATTCTTCAGCATTCAAAAGCGGCGCGTCATCCGAGAACAAACTGGCGAACGGATCGCCTCCGGCGTCTTCAGAAAGAGCGGTCTCGCCCATTCGCCTCGACGCGCCATAACCGAAACAGACAAAACCTCCGAGTTTCTCTAACTTCGCTGCTTGCACTTTTGATGTGCCAGGCTTTTCACGTTGAGCATAAAAATCTTTCACCTCTTCACCGTTCTGCTGATCGTCAAGTCTAGCGCCAATTAGAAAGTCAGCCGATAAAAAGAAATCCGCCTTACCTTTTCGGGAAGGGTTCCACGCCATCATCTCTAATCTATTGAAAAGCCTTGCTATAACTAGAACTACTTCATCGGAGAATTTAGTGTGAGTTGGCGCAAGCGCAATGAGACTCTTAAGCAGCGTAGTCTTTCCAACACCATTATTCCCCAAAATAATTGTCCACTGGGCGGGGCGGCCTTTACCATTTGACAGATCAAGAGTCTGCTGAGGGCCGAAGCAACGGACGTTTTCAACGGTGAGCGACAGGAAGTAAGCAGGCGGAAATTGCTTCTCACTCTCCTTGCTACTCGCCGTCGTTAAAATGTCCGAGGTGATGGTTGCCATTTAATTTCTCTTCAAGCTATGACCGAGTGTCTTAAAAATAAAATCCACTTGAACAGACAGCATGGCCGGCGACTTGGAATCCGACTGGTAAACAGGAGTTAGCATAACACTTAACATCGACGGCTTACCTCACGCTATCGTGCTACTGCGATAATAGATGTCCGTTGCTTTGTGCAATCTGCTTGTCCTTGTCGGGGTCGTCGTCGGAGAGGCGCTCGACGCCGTCGGTCATCCAGCAGTCTTGGTAAGGAGCGGCTGCTTGCTTCGAGAGCGTGAACAGGTAAGTCGCGCGGCGTCCATCAGCGCCGGTCAATGTCACACGCTGTTGCGCCGCGTCGCCGGCGGTGCGGATAGGGCTGCGTTCGGCGCGGCGGTGGTTGAGTAACGGCTTGTAAAGCGGATTCTTGACCAACTCGATGAAGCGTTCTATTGGTCCCGTCACTTCGCGATTGCCGGGCGCGGCGAAGCCAAAGGTGGTACGGATGCCGCTGTCTTTGTCGGGCGTGTCGTTGAGCCGCAAGGCTTCGAGGACGAAGCCGACGACCTGTTCGGGCGAGTGTTTCGGATCGGGGCGCGGCGCTCCGGCGTCGGCCGCTATCGGCGCTTTCTGCTCGGTCAAGTTGATCTCCTTCCTCGCGTCGAATTGTGTGACGGCCAGCGGCGGCGGTGTGGTTGACGAGCAACCGCTTATTGAAAAGATGACGACGGCTAGTGAGCCAGCGAGGTGCGACCTACTACGGGGGCTGATCTGCATGAGTTCTTTGATCTCCCTTCTGATATGACACCGGGATCATTGCCATGAGCCGCTGCCAGTCTAAAACAAATCAGCGAGAGAGTCAGTAGTGGATGAAAGGCGAAGGGCGAAACGGCGAAGGGCGAAAGGTAGAAAACGAGATAAAACATAGTGGGTGATGCTTTCTTCACCATTGCAGGGTAGCGGAGTCATATATTCAGTGACAGAGTCTCTCCGTACTCTCTTCCGCCTTTCGCTTTTTCTACCGCCGCGCGCTTTGGCGCGAAAGCGTCTGTGCCCGCTCGACGAGGCGGGCGAATTCGGCGCGATGGCCTTGCGCGTCGGGGCCGGCGGAGAGGCGTGCGAGTTGGAGGACGTTGTCGTAGCGGGCGTCGCTCTTGTATTTCGAGTCGCGCAGCAGGAGACCGAAAGCGGCGACGGCCGCGGAAAATTTGAAGTTGTGCGAAGCGTCCTGATAAGCACTGCCCGGATCAGCGAGGCCGACGCTGAGCAATTGGCTCTCGTTGGCGTCGGGGCGTTTGTAGCGAATTTTGACGGTCATCAACTCGCGGCTGTTCGCCAGCTCGGAAGGCTGTGAAGGTTGTTGATATTTCAACGGATCGACGCCGGGGTTCTCGAATTGCTGGCCGAAGGGGACCACTTCATAGAGCGCGGTGACGGTGTGGCCGGCCCCGATCTCGCCGGCGTCTTTCGCGTCGTCATTAAAATCTTCGTCGCGGAGCAGGCGGTTTTCATAACCGATCAGGCGATAGGCGGCGGCCTGCCGGGGGTTGAATTCGACTTGGATTTTCACGTCTTTGGCAATCGTCGCGAGCGTGCCGCCGATCTCCGCGCCCAAGACTTTGCGCGCCTCGGCGGGCGTGTCGATGTAGGCATAATTGCCGTTGCCTTTGTCGGCGAGTTGCTCCATCGTCGCGTCCTTCAAATTACCGGTGCCGAAACCGAGGACGGAGAGAAAGACGTTGCTCCGCCGTTGCGCTTCAATCAAGCGGACGAGTTCGCTTTCACTCGTGACCCCGACGTTGAAATCGCCGTCGGTGGCGAGGACGACGCGATTGAGGCCGCCTTGCCGGAAATTTTCGCGGGCGATTTTGTAGGCGAGTTGAATCCCCGCGCCGCCGTTGGTCGAGCCGCCCGCATCGAGGTTGTCGATGGCCGCGAGAATTTCGGCTTTGCGCTCGCCCGAAGTCGAAGGCAGGGCGAGGCCGCTCGATCCGGCATAGACAACGAGGGCGACGCGATCCTGCTCCCGCAGTTGTTCGACCAACATTCGCAAACCCGTCTTGACAAGCGGGAGGCGGTTCGGCGCGTCCATTGAGCCGGACACATCCACAAGAAAGACGAGGTTCGCGGGCGGCAGATTTTCCGTCGCAATCTTTTTGCCCTGCAACCCGACATGGACGAGGCGGTGCTTCGTGTTCCACGGGCATTCGGAGACTTCGGCGGTGACGGAGAACGGTGTGTCGCCGGCGGGCTGCGGGTAGTCGTAAGAAAAATAATTGATCAACTCTTCGATGCGGACGGCGTCTTTCGGCGGCAACTGGCCGTCGTTGAGGAAGCGGCGCGTGTTGCTGTAAGAGGCCGTGTCCACGTCAATCGAAAACGTCGAGAGCGGCGCACGGGCGACTTCGAGAAACGGATTCTCTTCAATGCGGCCGTACGCTTCGGTATTGCTCTCTTTCTCGAAAGGAATGGAATGAGCCGATTTTGCGTCGAAAATCCCGGCAGCTTGTTCAGCCTGCGTAGCCGCTGGCTGATTCGGCGATGGTTGAGCAGAGCCGGACATCGGGTACGCTTGGGCTGTCTCTGAATTGGTGGTGTTGTTGTCAGCCGTTGTTTGCTTCGCTGAGCGACACGCGGAAAACAGCATCGCGGCGACAAGGCATGAGGCGAGGGCCAGCAGTTGTCGTCTCAATTTCGCGTTGAGGCGTAAGCGGTTCCTAAAGTATTTGGTGCGGCGGGCGGTGCGGGTGTGGTTAATCATCAAGATTCTCCTGCGCGTCTGCTTTAAGCGTCGGCCTTGCATTAGCTTGAATGAAAGCGATCCGCGATTCTTGCAGCCTCACAAACTTGATGGCGTGAACGAAAATACTCACGACTCGATCCGCCGCACATGAGGCGCGTTAGTGTTCCTCGCCCTGCACCACGACCGGCGCGGCGCTAACGATGTCGAGATTGAGTTGCTCGTCGCGCAAAGCAGCGGCGTCCTTCGATTCCGTCGAGACGTTGACGCGGGCGTAATAGCTGCTGCGGCCGGCGGCGGACGCGCTTGCGTCGTCGCACCAGTGGCAGGAACTGTTGACGGTGACGGTGATGCGGTGGCTGCCGTCGCGGAACGGCTCGCGCACTTCAATCGGCTCGCTTGACCAACTGCGGCGCGCCTTGTCATGTGGCGTGAAAAAGTAAGTCCAGACCCAGACGCGCGTGGGCGCGGGCGCGCCCTCGTCGCGTTCGAGCGTGAGCTTGGTGTAAGCGCGTTGGCTCTGGCGATCAAGCGTGATCAATTGCACGCGATGCGTGACCCGCGCCACTGATGTGCCGGGGTTAAGCGGCTGAGACACTACATTTGCATTAGCGCCGGGCGGCGTGGGCGCGAGCGTCATTAGATAGCGGGTACCGAAGATCGCGGCGCACAGCGTCAGGATGAAGACCCCGCTGCCGGCCAACATTTTCTGTGGATTCATGATGTGCTCCCTACGTGTTAGACAGCTTGAGCCGATAATTTGTTCCAACGCGATGTCGATCT
>JACCRA010000614.1 GCA_013813825.1 Pyrinomonadaceae bacterium
TTGCCGGGATTGCACAGCCCCGCCGGATCGAAGGCCGCGCGCACAGCACACATCGCGGCGAGGTCGTCAGCGGAAAAAATGAGCGGCATGGACGCGCTCTTGTCCAATCCGACGCCGTGCTCGCCAGTGATCGTGCCGCCCGCGCCGACGCACACTCCCATCATCTCGCGCCCGGCCGCTTCGACGCGCCGCACTTCTTCGCCATCGCGCGCGTCGAAGCAAATGAGCGGATGGAGATTGCCGTCGCCAGCGTGGAACACGTTGGCGAGACGTAACTCGTATTTCGCTCCGATGCGATAAATCTCGGCCAGCACGGCGGGCAGGCGCGAGCGTGGGACCACCGCATCCTGAATCATCAGATCAGGTGAGATGCGACCCAACGCGCCGAACGCGCCTTTACGTGCCGCCCACAGTTTCTTGCGCTCGACCTCACCCGCCGCCCTCCTGACGCCCCGCGCGCCGTGTGCGAGACACAGACTTTCGGCGCGCTCCGCTTCATCGTCCAGCCCGGCTTCCAATCCGTCCAACTCGATGAGGAGGGCGGCCTTTGCGTCCGGCGGCAGCCCGGCGGCGAAGACGCTCGACTCCACGGCGCGGATCGTGGCTCCATCCATCATCTCCAACGCGGCGGGGACCAATCCGGCGGCGATGATCGCGGAGACGGCGCGGCTCGCGGCATCGATGCTCATGAAATCCGCGAGCAACGTCCTCACCCCAGGCGGCAGTGGGACCAATCTGACTGTCGCCTCGGTCGCGATGCCGAGCGTCCCTTCCGAGCCGACGAAGAGGCCGAGCAGATCATAACCGGGCCAATCGGGCGCGCCCGCGCCGCCGAGATCGATTGTCTCCCCGTCGGGCAAGACGACGCGCGCGCCGAGCACGTGGTCGGTCGTCGTGCCATATTTCAGGCAGTGAATGCCGCCGGCGTTCTCCGCGATGTTGCCGCCGACGGTGCAGGTCACGCCGCTCGAAGGATCGGGCACGTAGTGCAAGCCGTGCGACGCGACGGCGCGCGACACCTGCGCGTTGATCATGCCGGTCTCGACAACGGCGAGGCGATTTTCGAGATCAATCTTGAGCAGCCGGCGCATCCGCGCCAACTCGATAATGACGCCGCGATTGAGCGCCAGCGCGCCGCCTGAAAGACCCGTCCCCGCGCCGCGCGGTGCGAACGGCACGCGCTCCGCCGCGAGCACGCGGACGACGGCCGCGACCTCCGCGGTCGAAGCCGGAAAGACGACGGCGCGCGGAGGATGCTTATGCCGGGTCAGCCCGTCGCACTCATAAACGAGCAGTTCGGCAGGCTCAGAGAGCACGCGCCCCATGCTGACGGCGGCGCGCAGTTTTGGGAGTAATTGATCCACTGAGAACGGTGATCGGTTAGTAGATTTTTTGACCGGACAGGCGGGGCTAATGATACACTACGCGCCCGGATAGCCAGTAACATCTGACACGTCAATCGCGGCGGAAGGCAAGTCGGTCTTCAGTAACCGCGCTGTGTGCCTTCGTTGCCTTGTTTGTCAATCACCACTTCATTGCTGCTTCAACATGAACACCAAACTATTGCTCTCGCTGCTCGTCGCGGCTACGGCGGCGGTCGTTGTTGCCATCCCGTCGCGTCCAGCACAAGCCGTTGAAATGAAAGCCGACCTCGTGATCATCAACGCCAACGTGAGGACGATGGACGGGCAGCGTCCGGCGGCTGAGGCTGTCGCGATTTACGGCAATCGCATCGCCGCCATCGGCACGACCGAAGAAGTGCGCCGTCTGGCCGGCGCGGAGACGAAGATGATCGACGCGCGGGGCGCGCTTGTGCTGCCGGGCTTCAACGATTCGCACGTCCATTTTCTCGACGGCGGCGCGCATCTCGCCAGCGTGCAGTTGCGCGACGCCGTGACACCCGCCGAGTTTGCCGAGCGCATTCGCCGCTTCGCCGAGACGACGCCGAAAGGGCGCTGGATCACCGGCGGCGATTGGGACCACGAGCGTTGGCCGGGCGCGCCGCTGCCGACCAAAGAGTTGATCGACAAGCACACACCGGAGACGCCGGTCTTCGTTAATCGTCTGGACGGCCACATGTCTTTGGCAAACAGCGCGGCGCTGAAACTCGCGGGCGTGACCAAAGAGACGAAAGACCCGCCGGGCGGCTTGATCGTACGCGATCCGCTGACCGGCGAGCCGACCGGCGTGTTGAAGGACGCCGCGATGAGTTTCGTCTATGCTAAGTTGCCGGCTCCGAGCGTTGACGAACAACTCGCGGCGGCGCGCGCCGCCACCGCGCACGCCGCCAGCTTCGGCGTGACTAGCGTACAGGACATGTCCGCCGGCAACGACGTGGGTATTTACCAGACACTCGCCGCGCGCGGCGAGTTGAAGACGCGCATCTACGCCGTCTCGCCGCTCGCCGCGTGGCAACGCCTCGCGGCGACTGGCGTGCGCGCCGCGTTCGGCGGCGAGATGCTCCGCATCGGCGGCCTGAAAGGTTTTGCCGATGGCAGCCTCGGCTCGACGACCGCGCTGTTCTTCGAGCCTTATACAGACGCGCCCGCCAACCGTGGCCTGCCGAGCGACGAGATGTTCCCTGAAGGCGCGATGCTCAAGCGCGTGCGGGACGCTGACCGCGCGGGACTCCAAATCATGATCCACGCCATCGGCGACAGCGCCAACGATCACATTCTGTCCGCCTTCGAGCAGGTGACGAAAGAACACGGCGCACGCGACCGCCGCTTCCGCATCGAACACGCGCAGCACCTTCGCGCTCAAGATATTCCACGCTTCGCCCGCGCCGGCGTCGTCGCCTCGATGCAGCCTTATCACGCCATCGACGATGGCCGCTGGGCCGAAAAGCGCATCGGCCCCGAACGCGCGAAAACGACTTACGCTTTCCGCTCGCTCATCGACGCTGGCGCGACGCTCGCCTTCGGCACCGATTGGTACGTCGCCCCGCTCGATCCGCTGCTCTCGATTTACGGGGCCGTCACCCGCCGCACGCTCGACGGCAAGAACCCGCAAGGCTGGGTTCCCGAACAAAAGATCACCGTCGAGGAAGCCGTCCGCGCTTACACCGTCGGCTCGGCTTACGCGGAATTCGCCGAGAGCTACAAGGGGACGATCACGCCCGGCAAACTCGCCGACATCGTCATCCTCAATCAAGATATTTTCCGCGTCGAGCCAAACGAGATCGAAAAGACGAAAGTGCGGATGACGATCATGGACGGCAAGATTGTTTATCAGGCCAATTGAGCGGGTAGGCTTCCAAGCATGATATGTGGTTTTGGCGAGATGAAAATTTCAAAGTTCTGGCTGAAGCCTCTCGTATTGCTTCGTCAACCCCAGCTTGGGTCGAGTACGCGAGATACTGTGACCTGTTAGAGAAGGGCTTGCGAAAAGACGCTTTGTCCCGACTCGGTTCGTTCATTGAAATCGCCACAAAATGGTCAATAGAGGAAAAGAAGAAGTTCGCGAGTTGGCTATACTATTTTGCTCACCAAAACCGAACGATAGATCAATTGCTACCACACCCTTTGCGTGTAAATTTGCTTGAGCCTACTTTGATTGAATGGATAGTGCGTGAACCTGAAGCAGGAGAGCCGCATCGTTGGCTCGACACGCCTGAACACCTTGAAGAAGCTATCAGGCTTGATCCTGCTGACGAAATAGCTCGTGAGCGTTTAATCAATTGGCTTCTGAGCGGCGTGGACTATTCCACGCATGAGCTACCTTACGGGTACATCGGGTGTCCTGAAGAAGATTTGCAGATACTTGATGAGGTAGAAGCGATGATCGGCGGAATTTTTGATAAAGAGAAAAAAGCCCAGTATCAGGGAGAGGTTGCCGCTCTGCGAAAGATTGTCAGTGATTACTTGAAGACGGAGACAGAAACCTAGTGTCCTTAATACACGCCGCTTCGATGGCTTGCTTTTCACCGTTTTTTTGTTTCTTCAATTTA
>JACCRA010000632.1 GCA_013813825.1 Pyrinomonadaceae bacterium
GCCTCAGCCTGTCTTTCATCATTGTTTAAATATCCTGTCAGTAGTCTGAGCCTCACGGACTTATCTTGAGCTTCTCGACAAGAGCTTTGTATTCATCTTCCGCGCGGAGCGAGTCGAAAGCTCTATCACCCGTCAGTGCGGCCACATCCTTGAAGCCTTTCTCAATGGCTCGCTTGAGCGCGGCGAGCGCCTTTTTCTTGTCGGCGTTGAGCGCGTAGGCGCAGGCCAGTTCGTATTGCACTTGTGCATTGTCGGGCGCGATCTCGGCGGCGATTTCGAGCGTCGTTGCCATCAGCGCGGCGTCCTGCGAGCGATGACGTAAATTTAACGCGCCCTCATAATACTGCGCGAACACTTCGTTGAGCGCGCGCCGTGCCACGCGCCGCCGGCTCGAATCTTCTTCCTCACGCGCCTGCTTCCGTAACGCTTCGACCGCGTGCCGGAAATTTGCGACGGCGATCAGACGGTTGTCGGCATCCCTGCGCCCCTCCACCAGCGCGACGAGTTCGTTGGCCTTTCGCCGTTGCAGGTTGATCTCCTCCTGCTCGTCTCTGGGAGCTTGTTTGATAACTTTCGCTGCTTTCAATTGGACCATCTGGCTCTCGAACTCGGACACGTCGCGCAGGCCACGAAAGTCGGAGACGAGCGCGACGACGGCTTTGTAAGTGTCGTAGGCTCGCCCCGCCGCCTCAAAGCCGCGCGCCTCCGCCGTGCGCTTTTGCCAGAGCCGCTCAACCAGAGCCTCGTCCTTCTTCCGCCGCTGAGTCTTGATCGCTTGAAGTTCCATCCACTCGACGGCCGCCGCGCAGACTTCTTTCGGCGCCCATTGATGGCCGCCGTCGAACACTGCCAAGTGGTGGGCCGCGCCGACACGGTCGAGCGTGCCGTCGAGCAGCTTCAATTCAGGGAAATTAAAGTCGTCGGTCCCGGCCATGCCGAAGACCGCAAAGGAGAGTGGGGAGGCTGGCTTGATGTCCGGCGGGAAGCCGGCCCCGCAGGCAATGACGCCGGCAATGCAATCCCGGCATAGGTAATTGACGCGCACAGCGACCCGCGCGCCCCCGGAAAAGCCCGCCGTGTAGATGCGCCGGCCGTCGATGGCGAAACGCTGGTGCGTGTCTTCCCACACCGCGTTAACGGCCGCAAGCGATTGGTCCAGCGGGCCGTTGCGCGAGTTGTTCGAGCCGACGACGATCCAGCCGTACTGCTCCGCCGCCGCGCGGAAAAGCTCGACGGGGACGGCCCCGCGCGCGATGGGGTCGAAGCAGTAGAGAATCGGCCACGTCCTATCCGGCTGATAACTCGAAGGTAGATACAGGGCGTAGCTCTGGCTCGCGTCGGAGAGGGTGGCAACTTTCTCGATCAGTTTGCCGGGCGTCATGGCGCCAGTGACTTGAGACGCGGGGGCGGATGGCGCGGAAGCAGAGTGGAACGGGACGGCGCTTTCCGCCGGGAAACCAAAGCATGGTAAAGCCGGCGCGGCGAGCACGACCACCAGCAACGGGATGACGATATTCATCATCGACACGTCAACAATTCTTCTTCACTTTATGCTAACTGGCTTCAACCAATCGACGCCCTGACGCTTTTAAAATCTTTGACGGCCTGCATTAGTTTTACGCCGGCCTCCCACGTCAGGTCGCCCTCGTCGAAGGTGAAGCAAGTCAGCCCGCTGAGATTGGGGGGCAGCGGCAGACGCTCGTCAACCAGCAAGACGACGCGACGTTCGTAGAGGACGAAGGCCGCGCCAATCTCGATCAGGATGTTCTGCTGGAGCGTCAATCCGTCCGCCTCGCCCGCACCGCCGCAGCAGTCCTCTCTCGTCACGACGATGATGGCCGCGTGGCATTCGCGCATCGTTTGGAGGGCGTGATCGGAGACGGGTACGGCCTCCGGTTCGAGGCGTTCCGCGAAACAAGCATCGATGTCCGCGAGTTCGAGCGTCGGCTGAATCTGCCGGACGACCTTTGAATTCTTAATGCTGGAAATGAAGACACGCAACTTTCGAGAATCTGCGTTGGTGGTCAGCTTCTGGCCCGCTTGCTGCGCCACCGCCGGCGGGGAGGGCGATCTCGCGCCCCTGCTCACCGCGACCGCAGGGTCTGTTTCATCATCTTCTCGGCCGGAGTCGCTGGTTGAATTCTGCGACGCCGTATGCGGCTCGCGGCTCTCGGTATAACTCGCCAGTTCCTCCCGTTCGACTCGCAGACGCGCGGGCTGGCCGCGTTTGCCAATGGTGACCGTGCCGAGTTCGGCCGCTTGGCTGAGGTGGAAAAAGCAGAGGGCGTTGCCTTCTAACGTCTTATCGTCGTGCTGGCCGAGCATCGAGGCGTGATTCCCCAACCAATAGGCCGCCACGTCCTTATGCGTCACAAGGTCGAGGTCTTGTCGGTAGATCCATTCCAGCGTTGCGCGGTACAGCGGCGTGTTGTCGAGCACCGCGCGATAGGCTTCGGTCTCGGGTTCGATCTTGCTCGCAAATTCCCATCCGAGCGAAGTCAGGCGCAGTCGGTCGCTGCCGCCGCGGGTGACGATCCCGCAGAATTCGTAAGCGGCAATTTTTCTCGGCTCGAAAGCGCGCTTCTTCACGTCGTTAAGCGCCTCGACGACCGTGACGCCGAACGGTTTCTTCTTCAAATACTGCACGACCTCACGCAAGTCCGCGGCGGTCGCCAGCGCGGGCGGCACAACGCGCGTCCCGGCTCCCGGCGGCGGATGTGGCAGGAGTGGGATGGAAGCTTGAGCTTCCCACCCGCCCTCTTCCACCGCGGTCGAGGCGCTGACACTAAAGCCCCTCTCTACCACGTAGTCATTGATTTTTCCTACAATCGGGGTTGCGAAGCGTGACATCAGAAAAATTTCCCTCCCGTAACTCTCTCGCTCGATCGCGCGCTCTTAGAAGGCAGCTTCGGCGAACATCACTGCTGCCCTTCGTACCGCGCCGATATCAAAGCGGCTAATCCAATTATCTGTGAGAGGCAATCACTATTCCCTGAACCGAAGGGACGGAGAAATTTAGATGTGTGATTTA
>JACCRA010000641.1 GCA_013813825.1 Pyrinomonadaceae bacterium
GCGGCGCTCATCTCCGACGGCGCGGACAACCGTTACGGTCATCCGAGTCAAGAAGTCCTCGACCGCCTGAAAGCCGCCGGCGTTAAACTCTACCGCACCGACTTGCAGGGCGAGATCACGATCACGACGCGCGGCAAGGACGACGACGCTCTCAAGATCACCACCCAGCGCGAGCCGGTTGCAGACTTGTGGGCCGGGCGCGCGGCGCAACGCGACGACTCATCCCGCTCCGGCTTCATCCAGTATGGCGACTTCGGCCCCGCGCCGAAGAAAAAGAGAGACAACACGAACCGCAAAGACGCCGCCGGGAAGTGAGATAGTCGCTTTCAAATTTGAGATTTGAAATCTCGAATTTCATTCTGGTTGCGATTTGGAATCTCAAAATTTCGCTCTCGCTTGGAGATTGAGATTGCACGGTTCAGGCGTAGGGAAAAGCGATGGCTGAGACAGTGAAACCGAAGCAGCGCGCACGGACGAAAAAGTTTCCCGCCGTCATCGACCGCATCGAAGACGGCGATATGGCCGTCGTCATTCTCGAAGACGACACGCGGGCGCAACTCGATCTCCACGTCTCGCGCCTGCCCACGGACGCGCGCTCCGATGGCGATCACTTGCTTCTGACCTTCGAGATCAGCGCCGACGGCGAAACACGCACGCTCAAAAAGATCGAGGCCGCGCCACAGCGACGCGCGAAGGCGGAAGACCGTATCAAGCAAATGCAGGAACGCTTGGAAAAGTTGAGTGACACCGCCGGCCAAAAGGATTTCAAACTTTGAAAAGCGGTCAGCCATCAGCTTTCAGCCATCAGCCTCAACAATTTGTCTGTGGTGATCGCTGAAAGCTGATGGCTGACCGCCCTTGAATCAATGACTCAACCCTCAATCTCTTACAGCGATGCGGGCGTTTCGATTGACGCGGCGAACCGGGCTGTTGACAAAATTAAACAACTGGCGCGCGGGACTTTTAACGCTCAGACGCTCTCGGAGATCGGCAGCTTCGGCGGGATGTTCGATGGCCGCTTCCCCGGCCTCGATGCGCCGGTGTTGGTCGCCTCGGCCGATGGCGTGGGGACCAAGCTGAAGCTCGCATTCGAGACCGGCACGCACAACACCGTCGGGCGCGATCTGGTCAACCACTGTGTCAATGACATTCTGGTGCAGGGCGCGCGACCGCTCTTCTTTTTGGACTACGTAGCGACGGGAGCGCTGGCGCCCGACGTAATCGCGGCGGTCGTCGAAGGCGTGGCGCGTGGCTGCCGCGAAAACCGTTGCGTGCTGCTCGGTGGTGAGACGGCCGAAATGCCCGGTTTCTACGCCGCCGGCGAGTACGACATCGCCGGCTTCATCGTCGGCGTCGTGGAGCGCGCGAATGTGATCGACGGCCGGAGGACCGCGCCGGGCGATGTGGTGCTCGCGCTCCCATCAATCGGCCTGCACACCAACGGCTACTCGCTCGCGCGCAAGCTCTTCTTTGAAGTCGCCGATTACAAAGTTGACACGCACCTCGACGAGTTGGGCATGAGCGTCGGCGAGGCTCTATTGCAGCCGCACGCAAGTTATCTCGACGCGCTCGAAGGATTGATCGAGACGGGCGCGATTAAAGGACTCGCGCACATCACGGGCGGCGGACTGCTCGAAAATATCCCGCGCATTTTGCCTGAAGGCGTGGCTGTCGAGATCAAGCGCGGCTCGTGGCCGGTGCTTCCCGTCTTCAATCTCATGCAGCGGATCGGCAACGTCGCCGAGCATGAAATGTATCGCACCTTTAATATGGGCGCAGGCATGGTCATTATCTGCGCCCCGGCGGACGCCAACACGATCAGGTCGCACGTCTCAGGGCGCGGCGCAATGATTTATACAATCGGGCGCGTGGTGGCAGGCGAGCGGAAAGTCCTGCTTGTCTGACGCTACGTTGCTCTCAAATCTGAAATTTCAGATTTGAGAGCAATTCACAACTCCGAGTCCTAAAACTTGAAACTGGCGATCTTAATTTCCGGTCGCGGCTCGAACATGCTGGCGCTTGCGGACGCCGTGCGCGACGGTCGCATCGCGGGTGCGGAAGTCGCTGTCGTGATTTCTGATCGCGCGAGCGCGGCGGGACTCGCGCTGGCCGCCGCACGCGGCATTGAAGCCCTCGCCATCGAGCGGCACGGCGGGCGCACGCGCGAAGAGCACGAACGGGAGATGCTCGAAGCCTTGCGGACGCGCGGCGTCGAACTTGTCTGCCTCGCCGGCTTCATGCGTCTGCTCTCGCCTCAATTCGTCGCCGCTTACCGTGGCCGCATCCTCAACATTCATCCGAGCCTCCTGCCCGCCTTCCCCGGCCTCGACGCGCAGCAGCAAGCCATCGCTCACGGCGTCAAATGGAGCGGCTGCACCGTCCACTTCGTCGATGAGACTTTGGACGGCGGCCCCATCATCACGCAGCACATCGTTCCCGTCCGCGACGAAGACACGGCGGAAATCTTAGCCGCCCGCATCCTCGTCGAAGAGCATCAAGCTTATCCGGCAGCCGTGGCGCTCGTTGTTAGTGGGAACTACAAAGTATTCGGGCGGCGGATTGTTCGTAAGACTTTACAGGGAATCAAGGAAGCTATCGAAAATACTTTCGATGTCTCGTGAGCCGTGAAGCACCCGCAGGATTTCGATTCGATCCGCAAACGGCTGATAGAAGATGAGGTAGTCTTTGACGGCGAAGCTGCGGAGGTTGACCAGCAACTTGTACTGTTCCCGCCCGGTCTGCGGAAAGTCACGCAAAAGCGCGAACTTGCCGGTTATCTCTTTGATGAGTTTATTTGCTGCTTGCGTGTCGTGCTGTGCGACGTAGGCCCAAATTTCCTGCAAATCTTCCGTGGCGGTGGCGGCGACTTTGATAGTCCGCATTACTGTGGCCTCGAAGCAGTTTGTCCCTCTTGCCCTCGCTTAATAATCTCATCGGCGAAAGATTCAAGCTCGGCATCCGTCGCGTAAGTGGTAAAGCGCCCGTGCCGGATGTCCTCAACGCCGCGCGTGATTTCGCGGCGTAAGGCTTCCATGCCTTCTTCTTGCGCTTTCAATAAGCGCAGGCCGGCGGTGATGACTTCATCGGCGGATTGATACGCTCCGCTTTTGATTTTTTCACTGACTAGCTCTTCAAGTTCGTCGGTCAACGTGATAGTCATACTTCACCTCGCGTCTCTTCCATACCGCTCGGTAATGATGGCCTTTTCAGTTGTTAAATTCAAGACGGGCGGCAACCAGTTTCTTTATTTCTTTTGCCCCAATGCGACGGCTCTTTGATAGGCGGCATAGACGGCTTTCGAGAGCACGGTGCGGAGGCCGCCTTTCTCCATCTGGTAGATCGCTTCGGCGGACGTGCCGCCGGGCGAGGTGACCATGTTGCGGAGTTCGGCCGGGTGCTTGTGCGAGTCTTGCGCGAAGAGGACGGAGCCGAGCATCGTCTGCATCACGAGTTCCTGCGCGACATGGCGCGAGAAGCCCATGTGAACGCCGGCATCGGTGAGGGCTTCCATCACGAGGAAGAAGTAAGTGGGACCAGTGGCGCTTAAGGCGGTCGCCATGTCGATCCAACGCTCTTCCTCGACGCGCAACTCCTTACCCAGCGCGCCGAGCATCTGGCGCACCTGTTCGAGTTGCGCGTCGCCGACCTCCGGCGTCGCCGCCCAGACGGTCATGCCCTGTCCGATCTGCGCGGGCGTGTTCGGCATCGCGCGCACGACAGACGGATGGTTGAGTTCGCCCGCTAATGTCTCAATGCGCGCGCCAGCGATGATCGAGACAACGAGTTGCCCGGCTTGAACAATTTCTTTCAACTCACTCAGCACGCCGCCGAGGCGTTGCGGCTTGACGGCGAGGACGACGATGGAATTTGACGACTCGTCGCCCGCCGCCGCGCCATCGTCTGATTGGCCGAGCGCGACCGCCTCGCGATTGCTCTCGACGACGCGGACGCCGTACTTCGCGGTCAACTCTTCGCGCCGCGCCGCGCGCGGGTGGCTGCCAATGATTTGAGTGGGGGCGACAAGTCGCCACTTCAGCACGCCCGCGATCATCGATTCGGCCATTACGCCGCAGCCGACGAATGAGAGCCGGGCGTTTCGTAGCGCGTTGTTGGGTTGTTCAATTTCAGGAGTCATCTTAAAGTTTTGCTCCGGGGGCAAAGCATAGCGCAGCCTTCGGCGGATGCGCTACTCTATCAGCCGAAACAAATTATGGACGGGCAAGGGACCAATCCCCCCCGGCAATTAGAGACGCAGACGATGACGATTGACGAACAACTAGCTTTCTTACGCAAGGGGACGGTCGAGATTATCCGCGAGGCGGATTTGCGCGCGAAGCTGGAAAAGTCCGCCCGGACGGGCGTGCCGCTGCGCGTCAAGTACGGAGCCGATCCGACCGCGCCGGACATTCATCTCGGTCATACGGTGGTGATCCGGCGCTTGCGCGCATTCCAACAGTTGGGCCATCAGGTGATCTTTCTGATCGGCGACTTCACGGGGCTGATCGGCGATCCGTCGGGCAAGTCCGCGACGCGCCCGCAACTGACGCGCGAAGAGATCGCGATTAACGCCGAAACTTACAAGGCGCAAATCTTCAAGTTGCTCGATCCCGCGAAGACGATCATCGATTTCAACTCGCGCTGGATGGACACGCTCGGCTCCGAGGGCTTCATCCGCCTCGCGTCGCGCGTCACGGTCAAGCAAATCTTAGAGCGCGACGACTTCGAGCAGCGTCTGCGCGAAGAGCGGCCGATTGCGCTCCATGAACTGCTCTACCCGTTGGTGCAGGGCTACGATTCAGTCGCGCTCGAAGCGGATGTCGAATTCGGCGGGACGGATCAGAAGTTCAACATGCTCGTCGGGCGCAATCTCCAACGCGAGTACAGACAAGAGGCACAAGTCGTCATCATTACGCCGCTCCTCGAAGGCACGGACGGTGTGCAGAAAATGTCTAAATCTTTGGGGAACTACATCGGCATCAACGAGCCGCCGCAGGAGATGTTCGGCAAACTAATGTCGATCTCCGACGAATTGATGTGGCGCTATTACGAGCTATGCACCGACCTGCGCGCCGAAGAGATTAACGCCATGCGTGCCGCGGCGGAAGCGGGCGAGCGCAACCCGCGCGATGTGAAAGTCGAGTTGGCGAAGCGCATCATCACGGATTTTCATTCGGCTGATGACGCACAAATTGCCGAAGATGAGTTCAATCGAATCTTCCGCAGCAAAGAGATACCAGAGGACATTGAAACGTGCGAAATAAAAGCGGAAGGGTGGCCGTTGCCGCACTTGCTCGTCGAGACGGGACTGGCGGAATCAAAAGCTGAGGCCCGACGGCTGATCGAACAAGGCGGCGTGCGGATCGGCGGCGTGCGTCAGACGGACACTGGTATTGTGGTCGGAATCAAATCTGGCGAGGAGTCACTCTTACAAGTCGGCAAGCGCCGCTTTCTGCGCGTGCGCGGGGTCGCGGCGTGAATCCACGAACCGACAATTGGTAGCTGTGCTCTCGCTTGGTGCGCCACGTGACTCAAACGATTTCCCTGCGATTTTTGGCACTTCCTCTGGCCGACGGCGTGTTTGACAAGAACAGCTTGCACATCGCTTGCAATGAAAGAAACGCTTAAAGTCGTAAACCAAATGGTCAGAGATGGCGTGATCGAAGACTACGCCATCGGGGGAGCCATCGCCGCAATTTATTATCTTGAGCCATTTGACACAGCAGACCTTGATATTTTTGTTCAGGTAAGCACGACCGGCAGCGATTTGATGATTCTCGCCCCCATTTACGAATATTTGATTAAGCGAGGTTTCAAGGCAAAAGGCGAGTTCATATACATAGAGGGACTCCCCGTTCAATTCCTGCCCGTCTTTAACCCCCTCACAGAGGAAGCAGTAAGAAAGGCGCAGACAATAAAGTATGCGAGAGTCACAACACGCATCATGCGCCCAGAGCATTTGGTAGCTATCATGCTAGATACCAGACGTCCCAAAGACTACTTACGAATCAGCATGTTCTTAGAGCATGGCACGGTCAACTTGCGCTCACTGAATGCTGTTTTGAGGCGACACGATTTAATGAAGAAGTGGAAGGATCACGAACACAGATTCAAGCCATGAAAAAATACCCGGACATTAGCGAAATCATTAAGCAGAAGGAGCAACACAGGCGCGTGTTGGCCGCGCTTCCTTTTGAGCAAAAGATCGAGATTGTTTTCAAGCTCAGAGAGCGGCGTGAATTTATTAAATCGGGTCGGGTAATAAGCAATTCAAAGAAACCCAAAACGGAGAGCGGGTGACTACTATTCATCTTGCACATCACTTGAAACGGAAGGAGCAGAATAAAATGAACAGCCAATGGCAACGCTTAAGTTTCCTGCCGGCGGTGTTCGCCGCTTTGACGTGTGCCTTCGTTTTCGCGCCGCACACCGCACGAGCACAGCAAACGAGTCCGCCGCCAGCAGGGCGGGTGAAGGGACCAATCGTTGGCCCTGAGATCAAGCTACCGCGCGGGAGCTACGAAACGCCTGCCGCCGAAGTACAGGCGCAAGGAGAGTCCGCCGCCAGACTGTCGGTTCCCGTCAAGTGGGAGTATTGCTCCATCGTGTACATTAGCAGTCGGCGGAAAGACTACAGCCCGACGGTCACATACTTCGCCTATGTCCGCTATTTTCGCGGCGGCAGCGAGACTATTGACGGCGCGAACGAAGAAGAGGCGTTGGCGAATGCTTTAACGAAGCTCGGCGATGAAGGCTGGGAACCGGTCGCGATTCGGGAGCAATTCGGCGTCTCCGAAGGCACCGGAAGCAGCACCAGCAGTTATTTCTTCAAACGTCCGAAGTGAGCGGTCGCGCCTGTTTCACACCATCGCCGCCGGAGGGCGTTCATTTATCAGGAGGCGAGATGTCGGAAGAGAACAAAGCGCTGATTCGACGTTGGTTCTCGGAGGTCTGGAATCAGGGTCGCGCGGAAGCGATTGATGAGATGTTTGCCGCCGACGGCATCGCTTACGGATTGGCCGATGAAGAGGGCCATCCGTTGCGCGGCGCGGCGGGCTTCAAGCCGTTCTTCAAGAAGTTTCGCGACGCCTTCCCTGATCTGGAAGTCGTCGTCGAAG
>JACCRA010000654.1 GCA_013813825.1 Pyrinomonadaceae bacterium
GATCCAAATCGCATTGTTCATCCTCGGAATCTTGTGTGCCAACTGTGTGCCAACTCATCAAAACAGGGTAATACTCAGACGAACGCAGGCATTATAGCAACTCCTGTAAGTCTAATTCAGACATACATAAACGAACAGAGCTAAATACAAGAAAACAAGCCGGTTAAGACTTCGGATCAGCAGGTCGCGAGTTCGAGCCTTGCCGGGTGCATTCAACGGAGAAGGGGAAACTGACAGTCAGCTTCCCCTTCTCCGTTTCGTTTATGCCCGGCCTTCGTTGATCCACATTGGTTTGGAGTGGCAGCCTGACCCGTCGCTACGCCAGCGCGGGCAGGACCAGAAGAAGTTGCCGGAGCTGGCCGGGCCACGCTTGAGCGTCGGCGTGCCGCACTCCGCGCACTCCGGCCCGGTTTCGGGCGCGGGCTTCGGTTCTTCGAGCGCGCCCTTGTCGTCGAACCACCGCGCGCCGCGACACGCCGGATACTTGACGCACGAAAGCGAGGCTTGACGAGTTTTGTCCGCCGGCAGACGTAGGCGCATCGCCGCGCCGCACGTTTGGCAACGAGTCTGTTGCATCGCCTTGCGCTGGCGCGCGTTCTTCGGCAGATCACTCAAGAAGCCGCACGCTTCTCTTCCCTCCGAGCAGACGAGGAATTTGCCGCTCTGGCTCGTGCGCTCGATCAAGAATCCGGCGCGCGTCTCCGTCTGACACTTCGGACACGCGAGCGCACCTTCGGGTCGCGCGCTTTCTGTGCGCGCCAAGTTGCTCGTCGGATGGCCCGCCGACATTGATGTGGTTGCCGTGTTGCGTTCGATCTCCGCGCCCGCGATCTGTGCGACCAACTCGCCGACCATTTTCTTGACTTCCCCCATAAAGTCGGCGAGCGGGTATTCATGGCGGGTCATGCGCGCCAGCTTTTGCTCCCACTGGCCGGTCAACTCGGCGGACTTCAAGAGCGGCGACGGCAGCATCTTGATCAACGCGATGCCTTTCGGCGTGGCGACGAGTGATTTCTTCTCGCGCGTGACGTACTCGCGCTTCAAGAGCGTCTCGATGATCGAGGCGCGCGTCGCCGGCGTCCCCAAGCCGGAGTCGCGCATTGCCAGCCGCAACTCTTCGTCCTCGACTTTTTTGCCCGCCGTCTCCATCGCGCCGAGCAAGCTCGACTCCGAATAGCGCGGCGGCGCTTTCGTCTGCTTCGCCAGCGCCTCGGCGTGCGGAGTCTCGACCTTTTCCCGCGCCTTGACCGGCGGCAACTCCTGCTCTTCGCCTTCCTGTTCGTCCGTCGTCTTGCGCTCCTTGCCCGGCGGATCGACTTCGCGCCAGCCGGCCTTGAGCACGACGGTCCCGCGCGTGATGAAACGCTCGCCGCTGACAACGGTGGTGATCGTCGTCCGTTCCAGTTCCGCGTCCGGGAAGAAGGCGGCGAGAAAGCGGCGCGCGATCAGATCGTAAATGCGCTTTTCGTCGGGCGCGAGCGCGTTCGGGTTGATGCGCTGCTTGGCCGGAATGATCGCGTGGTGATCCGTCACTTTTTTGTCATCGACGTGGCGGCTCGTCAACTTCAGCTTGCCGCCGGCGAGAATCGTTTCGATGAACGGCACATAGGGACCAACGCGCGCCGCCTCGACGTGCCCCTGCAACTCCTGATTGACGCTCGCCGAGAGGTGGCGAGAAGAAGTGCGCGGGTAAGTGATGAACTTTTTCTCGTAGAGCGATTGCGCTTGCTTCAGCGTCTCGTCGGCGGTCAGGCCGTAGCGCACGTTGGCGGCGCGTTGCAGCGTCGTTAGATCGTAGAGCAACGGCGGGCGTTCTTTGGTCGCTTTCTTCTCGACCTTCTCAATCGTGCCCGCTTGTCCGAGCACTTTGCGCGCCACCGCTTCGGCCTTCGCCTTGTCGTCGAAACGGCTGCCGTTCTTCCCCGTCCAGAGGCCGCGATAAAGACCGGCCGGAGCCTGAAAGTCGGCGACGACTTCGTAATACGTAGTCGGCACGAAGTTCACGATCTCGCGGTCGCGCTCGACGATCAAGGCGAGCGTCGGCGTCTG
>JACCRA010000688.1 GCA_013813825.1 Pyrinomonadaceae bacterium
TGAACGGGCTGCCGATTCTAGTCTGGCCTCAACCGGGCGAACCGAAAGTTTTATTAAGGCTGCGGATCAACAGCGGCACGGCTTTCGACCTCGCGGGCAAGGACGGCATGACGCAACTGCTGGCCGACACGCTCTTCCCCGATCCGACGACGCGGCAGTATGTCGCTGAAGAACTTGAGGGGCGGCTGCACGTCTCGGCCACCTACGACTATCTCGACATCAGCCTCTCCGGGCGCGCCTCGGACTTCGAGCGGTTGGTGGAACTGCTTCGCAACGCCGTCGTCAACATCCGCCTCGGCAACGAAGAAGTGACACGCCTGCGCGACGAGCGCGTGAAGCAGACTCAAGAGTTGAGTGCCGCCCCCACATGGCAAGCGGATCGCGCTATCAAGTCGCGCCTCTACGGCGAATATCCTTACGGGCGCTTGCCGGCCGGGACGCCGGAGACGCTCGCGCGCGCCGCGCGACCCGATCTGATGCTGGCGCGCGACCGCTTTCTCCATCCCAACAACTCAACGCTGATCGTCATCGGCGGCGTCGAACGCAATCGCGCGATGCGCGCCTTCCGCCAATTTCTCGGCGCGTGGCGCAAAGGCGACGCGATTGTGCCGGCCAGTTTTCGCCAGCCTGAAACGCCGGCCACGTCTACTTTGCTCGTCGATTTACCCGGCTCGACGACGAATGAAGTGCGCCTTGCCGTGCGCGGACTCTCAAGGGCGGATCGCGACCAAACTGCGGCCCGCCTGCTGGCTCTTATCGCCAGCACACGTTGGCAAGCAATTCTCGGCAACGGCCACACCGCGACGGCCAGACACGACGCGCACGCGCTGGGCGGCGTGCTGACGTTGAGCGCATCAGTTGACACTGCGACGACGCTTAAAACATTCGCGGCGGGGCGCGAAGTTTTGCAAAATCTTGCGGCGGCCATGCCGGCCACAACCGCCGAGTTGGAGAAGGCTAAACAGACCGCGCTTGCAGAGTTAAATCAACGTCGGGCACAGGACGGCACAAACTTTCTCGCGGAACAGTGGCTTGACGCCGCGACCTACGGACTGCCCGCCAATTACGACGAAGCGCAGGCCATCAACTCCGTCACCACAGCCGACGCGCAACGAGTGGCCGCGCGACTGCTCGGCAATGCGCCGCCGGTGAGTGTCGTCGTCGGCGACGCCGCGCGGCTGCGCGAGGAATTGTCAAAACTGCCCGGCGGCATTGAAACTCCGGGCACTGACACCGGCGTTAAAACACCGACGGCCACGACCTCACCCCCTCCCGCCAAACGCCCGTAACAGCAGAAATGAAACTATAATTTTCCGAAACGATTTGTAGGGTTGGGCTTTTGTTTTTTGATTTGAAATCTCAAATCTACACCCCACTGTGCAATCCTATATCTTGCGGATGCCGGGAGTGTGTTTAAACCCGCCGCGCGTTTATGTATGGGCTTATGGCGCGCGCAGCACGCCGAGCGGTTTGCGTCGCAGCACGCCGACGCTGGAAAGCGCGCCGACCGTGACGACGAGCAGGGCGGTCGCGCCGACGCCCGCGAGGTTAATGACCGGCGTGAAGTTCCACGGAATCTCGAAGACGAAGCGCGCCACCGCGTAGGAAAGGCCGACGGCGGCGAGCGAGCCGACGAGGCCGGCAATGAGTCCGAGCAGGCCATACTCCGCGAACATGATGCCGAGAATGACCGCGCGCCGAGCGCCGAGCGTCTTCAGGAGCGCTGCCTCATAGACGCGCTGAAACTTCGTCATCGCAACGGAGCCGACGAGGATCAGCGCCCCACTCAACAGCACGAACAAGCCGATGAACGAGACGGCCAACGTCACGTTGTCTAGCAAACGCGTCACTGCGCCCACGATGTCGGCCACATCGATCACTGTGACGTTCGGGAATTTGTCCACCAGTGTACGTTGAAAGCGGGCGCGCGCCGCCGCGTCGGCCAGTCCGTTGATCGGCGCGATCATTGTCTGCGGCGCTTGCTCCAAAGCGCCGGGGCGAAACAGCACGAGGAAGCCCGTGCGCGAGTTACGCCAATCGACACGCCGGACGCTCGTCACTCGCGCCGTCATCC
>JACCRA010000702.1 GCA_013813825.1 Pyrinomonadaceae bacterium
GGATTCTTCTCGGTGGCGCGCACCTGCGGAAACTGTCGCGGCACGGGGCGCATCATCCGCACGCCGTGCCGGACGTGTCGCGGGGCGGGGCGGATCGAGCGCGAGCGATCAATGGAGGTGAAGATACCGGCCGGCGTCGAAACCGGCTCGCGGCTGCGGATCGCGGGCGAGGGCGAGGGCGGCGCGAACGGCGGCGGCGCGGGCGATCTCTACGTTGTCATTCACGTTAAAGAGCACGAACGATTCGAGCGACAGGGGGCCAACCTTTATGCGTCCGTCCCCGTCACTTTCGCGCAGGCCGCGCTCGGGGCCGAAGTCGCGGTCGAAACCTTAAAAGACACGGAACAACTGAAAATTCCCGCCGGCACACAGACCGGCACTGTGTTCCGCCTTAAAGGACGGGGAATGCCTGTACTCGGCGGACGCGGCCACGGCGATCTGTTCGTCTCGGTCACGCTCCGCACCCCGACTACCCTGACGCGGGAGCAGCGGCGTCTGCTCGAGCAACTCTCTGAGATCGAAGATCAGGATTTGGAAGATAAAGGCTTGCTCGACAAAGTCCGAGACATTTTCGGCTGAAGTTATAGCAACTCTGCTAACAAAGGTGAACGTGAGCGCGATGTGACAAGCCGCGCGCTCACGTCCACCTTTTTATCCTTATATCGGAGACGTACCGCATCAATACGTAGCGTTCGCTCGTTGTACGTGGAATTTCATAAAAAGCCAATTGATTCGGAACTATCAAGGTACTGCATTTGAAGTTTAATCCCCCCATGTCAGCAGTTAAAGCGAGAGACAGTGAAGCATTGATCCAGCGGCATACCAGTTGCGATACTCGTTGTCGGTATTGCTGTTAGCAACTGAGGACAAGACATGAAAAACCATATTAAGACGATTGGCTTAATGACCTTGTTAGTGTTTAGTGCTTCACTTTCCGTTGCCGCCGCTGATTTCAATGACAACCAAGATACTCTCGTTGATGCCCGCGTCGTTGAAGTCAGTGAACAGCGAATTTCAGTAGTCGCGCAAACCGGCGTTGAGCATGTGATCGCCGTTGATGAAACTAATACCAAAGTGAAAAAGGGCGATAGCGAGGTTTCCATGAAAGACCTTCGCATCGGCGATGTCATCACTATCGAGTTAGAAGTTGGGAGTAGAATCAAACTCGCAAAGCAAATTGAAATTAGCCGCCCGAGGGATGTTGAGGTGGCGCGAATACCGGAATAATTTTCAACTCAAGTTATGCCGGAGAAGGATAACGCAATAAACGGCGTGTCCCTCGCATCTCTCCGGCACCAGAAAGCCGCTTTGCTCTGAATGAGCAAAGCGGCTTTCAAATTTTAGCGTGGTGCTCGCGTGGCTGAAAAGCGACCTGCTTGACAGGCACGCCTTCCGCTTCCTCTCGCCGTCAGAGTTTATAGCGGACGCGGCTTTGGCGAAGGATTTCGTCTTCAACTTCAACATTTTGCAGGCGTAGGGAAACGTCGGCGTTGAGGTCGAGTCCGGCACGCTCGCCGTTTTGTAGTTTAACCGTCCCGGCGGCGGCGATCATCGCGGCGTTGTCGGTCGAAAGGTGCGGTGAGGGGAAATAGATCGGAATGCCGAGGCGTTGTCCAGCCGCCACTGCCGCTTCGCGTAGTGCCTCGTTGCAGGCGACGCCGCCGGCCACGATCAACGTGCGCGGTTGGTGCTCGCCCGCCAAACGCTCTGTCGTCCCGACGAGCGATTGAATAACAATGCGCTGAAAGCTAGCGGCCAAGTCTTTGACGTGTTGTGAGGCTTCGGCCCCCGGCGCAACCGGCTGTAATCCAGACTCGCGCACGTATTTTGACACGGCCGTTTTCAATCCGCTGAAACTGAAATCAGGCCGCCCGTCGCCCATGCGCGGCAGGCTGAAAGGCACGGCGCGCTCATCGCCTTCGCGCGCCAGTCGCTCGATGATTGGTCCCCCCGGATAGCCCAGCCCGAGCAGCTTCGCCACTTTGTCGAAAGCCTCGCCGGCCGCGTCGTCGCGCGTGCGCGCCAGCACTTTGTACTGGCCGGGCGCGGGCACGTAAAACAAATTCGTGTGCCCGCCCGAGACGATCAGCGCGAAGGCCGGATACTCGACCGGCGGGTTCTCAAAGGCCACGGAATAGACGTGACCTTCGATATGGTTGACGCCGACCACTGGCTTTCCGAGCGCGTAGGCCATCGCCTTCGCGTAGGAGACGCCGACCAGCAGCGAGCCGACCAGCCCCGGCCCGTTGGTCACAGCAAGTCCATCAATCTCTCTCTTGCCGACGCCCGCGCGCGTGAAAGCCTCTTCGACGACGCCGGTGATTTTGTCGAGGTGCTCGCGCGAAGCCAATTCCGGCACGACTCCGCCGAAACGCTGGTGGGTCTCAATCTGAGATGAGATGACCGACGACAACATCTCGCGCCCGTCGCGCACCACCGCCGCCGCCGTCTCATCGCAAGAGCTTTCGATTCCCAGTACAAGCATATTTCCAAATCAATGATCGCAAAATTACTAAATCGAGCCGCACCAGAATATGGACAGGATTGACAAGATTAACAGGATGACAGAAACGGCGTGCCCCGCCTCTTTTCCTGCTTTATCTTCTTAATCCTGTCAATCCTGTCTATTTCCCTCCGTCCGAATGTGGTCAGTTCCGATTTAGCCCGGATCACTTTCCTCCGGCCTGCGTTGCCGTCCGCTTGATTGGCCGGCTCAACTCGTCGGCTAACTCGGTCGCGCCGTAAACTTTCCGCAGGGCTTCGAGCATCCCTTGCGAGTGGACGCCGATGTTGCGCTTCTGCGTTTCATCGTAAATGAAATTGCCGACGAGGCCGTGGATGTTGCGGTCGAAGTTGAGTCCGACGAGTTCGGCGCGGCGGTTGATGATTGGCGAGCCGCTGTTGCCGCCGATAGTGTCGGAGGTCGTCACGAAGTTGAACGGCGCGCGCAAATCCAGCGCGCCTTTCTTTGTCTCCCAGCGTGGCGGCAGATCGAAGGGCGGTTGCTGTTTGTGCTGTGCGGCGCGTTCGTAGAGGCCGGCGAAGTTCGTGAAGGGCGCAAGCTGCTTGCCGTCTTGCAAGTAGCCTTTGACCGTTCCGTAGGCGAGCCGCAAGGTGAAAGTCGCGTCGGGGTAGAGCTTGGTCCCTTCGATGTCGAAGAGGGCGCGCGCGATCTTCGCGTAGCCAGTGCGTTCGATGCCGAGCACCTCGTCCTCATAACGCTTCCTGACGGCGCGCGACTCTTCGTCAATAGAGCGCGCGAGCGCGATCATCGGATCATCGGATTGCTCGATGGCCTTGCCGCCCCCGGCGGCGAGTTGTTTGCGGAACTCGACATCCTTGAGGCGTGTGCCACCGACGAGCGCGGCGGCGCGTGCGGCGGGCGTCTGCCCTTGCAGAATCTTCCGCGCCAGCGGGTGCTGCGCGCCGAGTTCCTCCTGCATGAATGTAAGCGCGTCGGTCAGTTTCAGTTGCTCGAACTCGTTATAAATCGGGGCGGGCGAAAAGAGCGCGAGTTCGAGCGAGTTGCGACGCGTGTCGGTGAACTCGGGCAGCCGCTGGGCGTTTGGCTTGTCGCGCTCGGCGGCGAGGCGAACCAGCGTGCGTGCGAGGTTGAAGAGTTGCGAATTGAAAGCCCACCCGCTATCGAGCAGGCGGCGCTCGCGCTCGTAGGCCACGAGTGATTGCCGCGCCCGTGCGATCTGGTCCCACGCATCGCCATACCCCTGCCGCTTGCGCGGATCGCTCTCCACGACGCGGCGCAGTTCGTTCTCAGATTGCTGCTTGCGTGCCATGATCGACTTGTTACGTAAGCCCGCCAGTTGGCCGGTGAAATTTTTCAAACTGTTGCCGACGCTGAACGTGTCCTGCCGCGCCTGCCGTGCCTGCTCCGTGCCTTGCGCGCTGTAGCGATCGAGTAGCGCGCGGGTGCGTTCAAGGTATTTGATCTGGAAAGGCAGCCCCGCGTCGCGCAGAAAATCCAGATGCGCGACAGTGTTGAGGCGCTGCGTGGTGCCGGGATTGCCGGAGACGAAAACCAACTCGCCGGCGCTGGGACCAACTGGCGACCACTTGAAATAATTTTCCGACTTGGCGGGCCGGTCATTTTCATAAACGCGGAAGATCGCCATGTCGAGGTTGTAGCGCGGATACTCGAAGTTATCATCATCGCCGCCGAAGAAAGCGATCTGCGCTTCGGGCGCGAAGACGAGCCGCACATCGGTGTATCGCTGATAGCGATAGAGATTGTATTGGCCGCCCTGATAGAGCGTCACGACATCGCTGCGAAGCCCGGTCGCCTTATTCGACTCTTCCTCAATTTGGCTGATAACGCGCTGCCGCGCCGCGTTCGCCTCGGCTGCTGACATGCCGTCTTTCACCGCCTCGTTGACGCGCGCGGTTAAATCTTCGATGCTCGCTAGCACGTTCAGTTCGAGGTCGGGCGCTTTCAACTCTTCCGCGCGCGTTCTGGCGTAGAAGCCTTGCTTGAGCAGATCGCGTTCGGGCGAACTCAGCTTTTGCAGGGTGTCCGAAGCGATGTGATGATTCGTCAATACCAAGCCTTCGGGTGAGACGAACGAGCCGGAGCCGCCGTTGTTAAAGCGCACGGAAGCCAACTGCACGCGGCGCAGCCAATCGTCGGTGATCTCGAAGCCGTAGCGCCGCTTGATCTCGGCGCGCGGCACGATGTTGAACGGCCACATGCCTTCGTCGGCGCGGGCGAGGGGCGCGCCGGCCGCGATGATGAGCGAAGCCGCGAGCAGCGCCCGGAAGAATTTATTGACAGTCATCTTGATCCTCTCAAGTCGTAAAAATTGAAGACGGGATTGAGCAGTCGTCCTTGCCCCTTAAACCGCTCCGGCGTTGTGCTCAAGTCCGTCGTAGCTTGACTGATGACTCAGCGGCGACGGACGAAATCGAAGTGCTATAGCGTAGCAACTATTTTGCCTCCGCCGGCCCAGAATGGCAAAACTGCTGTACCTGCGCGAGGATCGTGCCGCAGTAGGAGACGACGAGGCTGCGGCTCTCGCACTGTTGTTGCCGCCAGGCGGCGCTGTTCCTGAAATCGCTCTCGGCCGGCACGCTCTCGCAAAAGCCCTCGGTCGTCTGGCTCGTCTTCAGACACTCCGCCAGAAACAGCCGGCTCGCAATCGCGTTGCCCATTCCTTGCTCTTTCTTAAAACGCGCGAGCGACTCCGTCACACAATCCATCTGCTCCACGCCCTCGCCGAAGTCGCGTCCTTCCTGCATCGACTGTTCGGCCGCCGCAAACAAGGTCTGCTTATTCTGCGACCACCAGTACACTCCGGCCCCGACGGCGACAACGATCAGCAAAATCAGACAGACGCCCACGATGAGAATAACTTTAACGACAGTTGACATCGCTGCTCCTTAGTTGACCCGGCGCTTGATCGTCACGGGCTAGTGAATGCTAACTCGCTTCGTAAAAGCTGAGAGCCGAATCGCCCTGTTTCAGAATACGCCAGCGGCGGATGCGGCCGAGCGTCTCTTTCAGGACGTTCTTATGATGATGCTCGACGATCATGACGCCGTCCGCGCCAAGCAGTTTGCCGGCGTTCAGACCCACAACTTCGAGCGCCGGCAGATAGTCAGTTGCATATGGCGGATCAAAAAAAATGATGTCCGTGCCTGCGCCATCGCGTGTGACGGCGCGGCGCAGATAGTCGGCGGCTTCGCCCAACACCACACTGGTCTGCTCTTCGGGAACGCCGCACAGATCGAGGTTCGACTCAATGAGGCCGCACATCTTCCGCGAGCGATCCACGAAGGTGACGTGCGCCGCGCCGCGAGAGAGAGCCTCGATGCCGACCGCACCGGAACCGGCACACAAATCTAGAAACCGCGCCTCTTCGATGCGCGGGGCGAGGATGTTGAAGAGCGTCTCGCGCAAACGGTCGCTGGTCGGGCGAATTTGCAGCGACGGCGGACTCTTCAGCACGCGCCCGCGATATTCTCCGGCAATGATTCTCACAACAGATTGTTTCGAGTTGCGCGTTTCGAGTTTTGAGTCCTAAGTCCTGAAAGCATTTTTAAATCGAAACCCGAAACACGCAACCCGAAGTCTTACCCGATGGCGGCGAGGCCGAAGCGGGCGTCGGCGCGAACGCGCTCGATCAGGTGCGAAGTTTCGCGGGTGCGACGGCGGTCGGTTAAATAGTAGTCGGCCTCGCGCCGCGCTTCTTCGAGAATGAGAATGTCGCGGACGAGATTGCCGACCCGAAACGTCGGGACGCCGGATTGTCTGGTCCCCATCACTTCGCCGGGGCCGCGAATCTCCAAATCTTTTTCGGCGATGCGAAAACCGTCGCTCGTCTCCTCCATGATGCCGAGACGTTCTCTGGCGAC
>JACCRA010000715.1 GCA_013813825.1 Pyrinomonadaceae bacterium
CGCCGTCCACAAATCAATCCCGGAAATTGGCTCCGGCGGGCGTGGTCTTCGCGCTGTTGGGCCTTGCGCTCTTCGCGTACTTCGTGTGGAAGGCCGGGCCGCAAAACATTTGGGAGAACATCAGGCAACTCGGCGCGGGCTTTCTCGTCGTGCTGCTCATTTCCGGCGTGCGGCCGGCGCTACGCGCGCTGGCGTGGACGAAATGTTTTGAAGCGCCGCACCGTCTGCCTTTCGGCGACGCGCTCCGGGCATATCTCGCGGGCGACGCGGTCGGAAATCTGACACCGCTCGGCATTATGGTCAGCGAACCGGCGAAGGTGGCGCAGGTGCGCGACCGCGTGCCGGTGGTGGCGGGACTCTCGGCCATCGCGGTCGAGAACTCTTTTTATATGTTGTCGGTCGCGCTCTTCATCTTCGCCGGGACGGTGGCGCTGATGTGGAGTTTCCCGCTCTCGCCGAAATTGCGCGTGGCGAGCTACGCGACGCTTGCCGGCGTGGCCGTCCTGATCGCGCTCGCCACATTCGTAGTGCGGCGGCAGTTGAAATTTCTGAGCGGGACGCTGGAGTTTTTTTATAAGCGCGGCGTGGCGCGTCGATTTTTTGAGACGAAGCGCGAGCGCTCTCGCGCGTTGGAAGAACGGATTTATGGTTTTTACGGACGCAACCGCGGACGCTTCCTGTCAATTTTGCTGCTCGACTTCGGCTTTCACCTCGCGACCGTCGCGGAGATTTACGCGACGCTCTATTTCATCAACGCCGCGCCGACCGTGTTGGCAGCCTTCGTGCTCGGTTCGGTCGAACGTCTGATCACGGTCGTCTTCAAGTTTATCCCGATGCGCGCCGGCGTGGACGAAGCGGGAACGAGTTTGCTCCTCGGCACGACGGCCGGCGTCACGCTCGCCCTCGTCCGCAAGGCGCGCGTCGTCGTCTGGATGGCAATCGGCATGTTGCTGTTCGCCCGTCGGGGATTGACGCTACGGCGCCGCCGTGCCGCCGCGCGAATTGAAACGGAAGAGGCGCGCGCCGCTGCTATTGCCGACGACGCTGCCGCCACCGCGCCTGTGGCGGCGACCGCCCGGCAATAGTAATGCGCGATGCGGAAATGAGTCGAAGGCCGGATCAATCGTCAGGACGAGAGCGGAAGGATGAGGGCGGAAGTCGCGGTAAAGACGCGGAGAGAAAAAAGGGAAGCGGGCACAAATTCAATGTTCCCCGCTGTCGAAACTACCGCCGCGACCGCCGCCGCTATCGATAATGCCGTGCCAGTCTCCCGCCCGCCTTTCTTCAATCAAACAATCATCATCGTTCTCGGACTGCTCTTCCTGCTCGGCTTCGGACTGCGCTTGAGCGGCATCAGCGCGGTCGGTTTCGCGGAAGACGAAATTAACAAACTCGACGCCGTGCGCCTCTATGAGCGCGGCGACATCACCCCGAACGCCGAGCACCCGATGCTGTTGAAGTCTCTGATCTTCGTCTCGCGCGCGGCGGCGCGAACGTGGAATGAAAGAGCTAACGGCGCGCGACAAATTACTGAGGAGGCCGCGCTGAGATTCCCGAACGTGCTGTTCGGCGCGCTCACTCTTGTGCCGCTGTACCTGTTGACCGCCGCCTTCTTTGACCGCCGGACGGGACTCATAGCCGCCGCGCTGTGGACGTTCGGCGTTAATGCCATTACCTACAATCGCATCGCGAAGGAAGACACTCTTTTAGTCTTCTTCATGCTCTTCGCGTTCTTTTTCTATCTGCGCGCCAAACAGAGGAGCAGCTACGAGCCGGAGCGCAAGCGCCAATTCTATCTATGGAGCGCCGTCTCCTTCGGGCTGATGCTGGCCTCGAAGTATTTCCCGCACTACTTCGGCCTCAACATGCTGTATCACCACTTGGTCCCACAGCGCGAGCGACTGCCCAACGAACCGCGCGGACGCACGCCCGCCTTCTTTTATCCGCTCGTCGCGCTCGCTTTTCTCGTCGCCAACCCGGCGGTGTCGCTGCCGGCAACGTGGCGCTACCTGCTGGCCTACTCCGGCGAAAAGCTGCTGACGCATCACGGCTACCTGATGGGCGACACGCTCTACGTCAATCAGATGTCGGCGACGCCCTTCGGCGGCATGCCCATCTATTTCTACGCCCTGTTCCTCGCGATCAAGACGCCGCTCCCGCTACTGGTCGCCCTCGCCGCCGGCTTGGGTCTAATCGCGCGCCGCTTTCGCCGCGAGCCGGGCGCGGCGTTTTTGCTGCTCATGTTTCTGCTCTGGATCGTGCCTTATTCGTTGGCCGGCGCGAAGTGGCCGCGCTACACGCTCTCGCTGCTGCCGTTCGTCTATATGATCGCGGCGGCCGGCGTGCTGTGGCTCATCCGCCGCCTGACACCTGCGCGCGCTCAAGTTGAAAATCTGCTTGCCCCGTCGCGCGTGTTGCGCGTGCTCCTGCTCGGCTTCTTTATCCTGCTGCCTGCGTGGGCCGCACTCACCAGTAGCCCGCACTCTGCGCTCTACACCAACCTACTCGCTGCCCATCGCGCCGGCCACTACTTTCCGCACGACGAGTTTTACGACGACGGCCTGCGCGAAGCCATCAA
>JACCRA010000728.1 GCA_013813825.1 Pyrinomonadaceae bacterium
AGATCGAGATTCTCAGTACGGGCGGCACCGCCAAAGTTTTGCGCGAGGCCGGCATCGAAGTCCGCGATGTGGCGGACGTGACCGGCTTTCCCGAAATGCTTGACGGGCGCGTTAAGACTCTGCACCCACGCATCCACGGAGGATTGCTGGCCGTGCGCGACAACCAAGCGCACACAACCGCCCTCGCCGAACACGGCATCGAGCCGATTGACATGGTCGTGATCAACCTCTACCCGTTCGAGGAAACCGTCGAGCGCGGGGGCGTGGCGCTCGCCGAAGCAGTCGAGCAGATCGACATCGGCGGCCCGGCGATGATCCGCTCCGCCGCGAAGAATTTTCAGGATGTGGCCGTCGTCGTCGCGCCGGAAATGTACGAGGCGCTCGCCGAAGAATTGTCCGAACTCTCCGGCTCGCTCCCACTCTCCACCCGCCAACAACTCGCGCTGGCCGCCTTCGGGCGCACTTCCGAATATGATCGCGCGGTTGCGCTTTATTTAGCCGGTGAAATTATCAACGAGGCGGGCGAGGAGTTATTTGGCTTTTCTGATTCCGAGATGGATGATGATGACACGTCTGACGAAGAAGAAATTGACGAAATGTTTCCGCCTTTTGCCGACTTGATGGGCGAAAGAATTGCGACACTGCGCTACGGCGAGAATCCGCACCAGCAAGCCGCGCTCTACCGTCTCGACGAGGAAGAAGGCGGCGTCGCGAACGCCGCAATCCTCGCCGGCAAGGAGATGTCTTTCAACAATTACATCGACGCTGATGCCGCGTGGCAACTCGTCCGCGATTTTGACCAGACGGCCTGCGCGATCATCAAACATACCAATCCGTCCGGCGTCGGCGTCGCCAGTTCCGTGGAAGAGGCGTACCGCCGCGCCCTCGCCACCGATCCCGTCTCAGCCTTCGGAGGCATCGTCGCCTTCAATCGCAAAGTTGACGCAGCCGCCGCGCAAGCCGTCACGGAAATTTTCACCGAAGTCGTCATTGCGCCTGACTACGAGGCGGACGCGCTTGAAACGCTCCGCGCCAAGAAAAATCTCCGCGTGCTCCGCATCAACGAAGCGACGGGCATGGATGAAAGCGAGGCTGACCTCGATCTCAAAAAAATCAGCGGCGGACTGTTGCTGCAAACGCCTGACATGCGCCGGCTGACGCGCGACATGCTCCAAGTCGTCACCCAGCGCGAGCCGACGGAAGCAGAGTTTGCGGCCCTGCTCTTCGCGTGGACAGTGTGCAAGCACACGAAATCCAATGCCATTGTTTACGCGCGCGATGGTCAGACCATCGGCGTCGGCGCGGGACAGATGTCGCGCGTCGATGCCGTCCGCCTCGGCGCAATGCGGGCGCAGTTGCCAGTCCGCGGCTCGGTCTTGGCCTCTGACGCCTTCTTCCCTTTCCGCGACGGCATTGACGAGGCGGCCAAGCACGGCATCACCGCTGTCATTCAACCCGGCGGCTCCGTCCGCGACGCCGAAGTGATCGCCGCCGCCGCCGAGCACAATCTGGCGATGGTCTTCACCGGCATTCGTCATTTCAAACATTAAAAGCAGAGGGCAGAGGGCAGAGGGCAGAGGGCAGAATAAAACAGTTTTCACTGACCTCTGATCTCTCACCTCTGACCTCTGCTCCCCGCTTGCCTCTCCTCGCATCATCGTCAATACTTGCGCGCGAAGCGGTTGCTCGCGTTTTGTCTTCCAACGATTCAGCCGGCGCTCTTTTACCGAACAACAAAGGATGATCAGATGGCCGATTTTGACTTTACCTCCGACGCCAACAACACGACTCCGCTCCGCTGTCGCTTTTGCGGGCAGATGAACCAGACGAAGCTCGAAGCCAATCGACCGGCTAAGTGTGGGCGTTGCCGCCTGCCTCTTTCGGACGAGCCGCACAAGAAATTCGCGGAACTCAGCAAGCATTCTTACATTCATCCAGCGGACAGTCGCGCGCTGGCGACGTTGCGCGCGATTCCCGGCCTCGACACGGCGGTTAAAAAGCTGCTTGCGGTAACGGGGGAATCGGCCATCCGCGTCATCTTCATGGCGAGCGCCGTCCGCGTTACGCCCAAGCAATGCCCGGACTTGTATGCCAAGTTGCAGATTGCTTGCACGACGCTCGGCGTGGACATGCCCGACCTTTACGTGCAGCAGTCGCCGGTTGTCAATGCTTTCACCGGCGGCGTCGAGCGCCCCGTCATCGTGCTCTATTCGCAACTGCTCGAACGCCTGACGGACGAAGAAGTGTTGGCCGTCGTCGCCCACGAAGTCGGCCACATCCACGCCGAGCACGTGCTTTACCTGACGGTCGCGCGCCTGCTTGAAGCATTAGCGAACGTCGCGCTGACAGCAGCACCGATAGCCACGCTGGTCGCGCAACTCTTATCGAGCACGATGCGGACGGCGCTCCTCGCTTGGGCGCGCCGCGCCGAACTCTCCTGCGACCGCGCGGCGCTGCTCGTCACGCAAGACCCGCACATCATCGGCCGCACGATGATGAAACTCTGCGGCGGCACCTTCGCCTCGAAAGTTGACTACGAGCAATTTTTAGAGCAGGCGCGCGACTTCCAGAAGAACTACGACGAAAAGGCGCTTGATCGCTTCTGGGCCGACATCATCACCTCCGGTCTCTCGCACCCCTTCCCCGTCTGGCGCGTCTCGGAAATTTTGAAATGGACGGAGAGCGGTGAATACGGAAGCCTCATTAACGGCACGCCGGAGATTGCGGCGGCTTAAGGTAATGAGGCTGCGATTATGGGAGATGAGGCAAAGCGTTGGTGGGAGATGCATGGACGCTCGTATCAAGAGACGTGTCAAATTCCTATTGATGTACTTTACGGTACAGGTAGCCCCAACGAAGAGGAGCTTCAGCTTATCGGGCCAGTCTCCGGTCAACGAGTTTTAGAACTCGGCTGTGGCGGCGCGCAGTGCTCAATTGCTTTTGCTAAACAAGGGGCAACTGTTATTGCAGTGGACATCGCGGCTTCGGAGATTGAGTTTGCTAAGGAGCTTGCCGGAAGGAATAAGGTTGCAATCGAATTTCATCAGCGTGACGTAGCCGATCTTGCTCCCATCGCTTCTTCAAGTCAGAACATTGTCTTTTCCGCGTTCGCCTTCAACTATGTGGACGATCTGTTGTCTTCCTTCAAGGAAGTGTACCGCGTTCTAAAGGACGGTGGGATTTTCGTTTGGAGCGTGGGACATCCCTTCGCTCACTCAATTGATTCTGAAACCTTGCGGCTGAACCGTTCATACTTTGAGACAGGCAAATCCGTCGTCGGTGAAGAAACCGGGTGCGCTTTCGCCAGTGTTCATCGCACGGTGAGTGACTACTGCAATCTATTAGTTGAAGCCGGTTTTCTCGTGGAACAGATGATTGAACCGGATTCACGACGACGCTACCCATATGATCCGTGGTTCGGTTTGTGGGGCAACACGCAGGAACGACTCCGGATGTTCCCGGCTACTCTTATCTTCAAGGGCAAAAAGCTATCGTGCGATTTACATCACACTGACTCGAAGGACAATTAGATATGTTGGAAGGCAAAAACGGAATCATTTTCGGCGTCGCTAACAAGCGGTCAATCGCATGGGCTTCGGCACAAGCTTTGACGGAGGCGGGCGGGCGGCTCGCGTTCACTTATCAGAACGAGCGGCTGCGAGAGAACGTCGAGAGTTTGACGAGTGAGATGCCTGACCCGTTATTGACACAGTGCGACGTGACCAAGCCGGAGGAAGTGGCCGACACTTTCGCGCGATTCCAAGAGAAGCACGGGCGGCTCGATTTCCTCGTCCACAGCCTCGCGTTTGCGCCCCGCGAGGCGCTCGAAGGTGAGTATCTGGACACTTCGCGCGAGGCGTTTTTGACCGCGCTCGACATCAGCGCCTACTCGCTCGCCGTGCTGGCCCGCGCCGCCGCGCCGTTGATGACCGAAGGCGGTAGTATCGTCTCGATGACATATTACGGCGCGGAGAAAGTCGTGCCGAACTACAACGTAATGGGCGTCGCCAAAGACGCTCTCGAAGCCAGCACGCGCTACTTAGCCTCCGATCTCGGCAAGCACAACATCCGCGTCAACACCATCAGCGCCGGCCCCATCAGCACGCTCGCCGCGCGCGGCGTCGGCAATCTCAGCACGATGCTCAAACACCACGCCGACCGCGCTCCATTGCGCCGCAATGTCGAAGCCCGCGAAGTCGGCAACGTCGCCCTCTTCCTCTGCGGCCCGCTTTCCTCCGGCATCACCGGCGAAGTCATCCACGTCGATTGCGGCTATAACATCATGGCATTTTAAGAAATGATGAATGCGAAATGATGAATGATGAATAATAAGGAGACGGCTTCTGCTTTTATTCATCATTCCGCATTCATCATTCATCATTTCCCATCATGGCTGAGACTAAAGACCCGACGCTGCCCGATAACCACGTCACCCAAGACGAGCAACTGCTCGAAAGCCCGCGTCCGCACGACTTCACGCATACTGATACATGGCGCGTGTTCCGCATCATGGGCGAGTTTGTCGAGGGGTTCGACGAGTTGGCGACGGTGACGCGCGGCGTCTCGATCTTCGGCTCGGCGCGGACGCAGCCCGG
>JACCRA010000729.1 GCA_013813825.1 Pyrinomonadaceae bacterium
CCCTCAAGATATGCAGCGCACGGCAGAATCTTTTTCTTGTCCTTGAGAATCGCCTCCGTCATTTCGACCGCGGCGGCCGACGGCGCGTAGTAGGCCGAGCCGGTCTTCAAGAGTCCGACGATCTCCGCTCCGCCGTTCGCGGTGCGCTTCACGATGGCGTCGATCTGCTCTTTCGGCAGTAACTCCGTGATCGGGATACCAGCGCACGTCGAATAACGCGGCAGCGGAACCATCGTGTCGCCGTGGCCGCCGAGAACGAACGCCGTCACGTTTTCGACCGACACGTTCAAGGCTTCGGCAAGGAAGCAGCGCATCCGCGCCGAGTCGAGCACGCCCGCCATCCCGATGACGCGGTGCTTCGGAAAGCCGGAACGCTTGTACGCCACCTGACACATCGCGTCGAGCGGGTTCGAGACCACGATCAGGATCGACTCCGGCGAACGGCTGACCACTTCATCGACCACCTTCGAGACGATGTCGGCGTTGGTCTTCAACAGATCGTCGCGGCTCATGCCCGGCTTGCGCGGCAGCCCCGCCGTGATAATCACCACGTCGGAATCCTTCGTTTCGTCGTAACCGTTCGCGCCGGTCAAGCGCACGTCGAAACCCTCGACGGGCGCGGCCTGTGCCAGATCGAGCGCCTTTCCTTGCGGCACGCCTTCGACAATATCGACCAGCACCACATCGCCCAGTTCTTTACTCGCCAGCCAGTGGGCGGCGGTCGCCCCCACGTTACCCGCGCCGACGACGGTGATCTTATTTCGCTTGCCCATTGCTGCTGTTCCTCCGAATGTCAGATGTAAGACGTTAGATTCCCGCCCGGCGCGCACTCCGTTGCCGCCATTGAGTATCCGAACACTCTGCATCTGTAGATTGATGACTTGAAAGAGCGCGAGTGTAAAATCAGCCCGCGCCGGGTGTCAAGGCAGGTCTCAATTGAGAGTAGTGTCCTAATTTACTGTTGCGCCGCGGTCGCACAATTTAATTGACAGCCCTGAGGAGTTGGCATACATTCTGCGCCCCAAGTATTAGTCCACGGGCTACCTCTAGTCTCGGCGTGCCCGCCGTCTCGCCACAGTAGCCTACCCTTGTACAAGCCTCAGTACGGCTTGGTTTTGCTCACATGAATGCACAACAAATAAGGAGATACGTTTATGTTTCCGCCACCTAGAACGCTACTCGCCGCATTCGCTTTAGTCGCCATCAGCCTCGGTGCTGCAACGTCTGCTCAGGCCGACCCCATCATCACTACTGTTGGCACTCCGAACAACGCCAGCTTTGTTAACGCCACCCAACACAATCTCTTGCAATTTACGTTGGGCAGTTCCTACACCAACGTCTCGATTGCCGCTTCACTAGTCTCTACGGCGGCGGGACGCACGGGCACGGCTTATCTCATGAATCAAGTGGGCCCGGGAACCACCGTTGCTAACCAATTAGCCTCGAATGCTTTCACTTTTGCCCAAGTTGCCAATCTCAGCACCAGCCTTTCCTACGTGAATTTGTTTTCGGGTCTCAACCTCGGGTCGGGAACTTATTTCGTGGTTTTTTCGGCCACGAACACGACCACCGATACAGGTATTTCAGTTAACACCGCAGCGACATACACGACTGCACCCGGAGCTTCCGTTGGTGCTGAACAATTCTCGGCCGGTGCGAATCTCAATCCGGCTTACCCGCCTGCTTCGACCTTCGTCAACTCCGGGACAGGCAATCGCTTCTTCACGGTCGACGGAACGAGTGGAGCAACTGCGGTTCCCGAGCCAGCTACGCTGTTGCTCCTCGGCACGGGGCTGGCGGGTACGGTCGGCGCGATGCGCAGGCGGCGCAGAGCGAAAATGTGAGTTAGCCATTTGACTAAGTAATAGCGAAGCCCCGCGAGGTGATATATCGCGGGGCTTCGCCGTGCGTGACGCTACTCCTAATTTCAAATCAGGACACTACCCTCAATTGAGAAAAGGTCTCTTCATTCACAAGAAGAACTAGAAGCTATCTCAAAAATACCAAGCCGCTGATGCGCCCTTGAAAACGCTTAAGGAAACCACACTTCTGATTCGGTCAGAATGATTTTTGAGATAGCTTCTAACAAGATTGACAAGATAAACAGGATGAAATGATCAGGCACCGTCGTCCTTTCTGGTTAATCTTGTTCATACTGTCCATTCTTCTTTCATCTCTCTTCTTTCCCATTTCGCTGATGAGTTTTCGCAACTGGCTCAAACATTTATTCGCCGTGCGCCCTCACGCCAGTTGTGGGGCGGACGTGATTGACGAATCGCACATCGCCACCGAAGATGGCGACAACACCGATCTCTTTGACCCTTTCCCCGAACCGCTGACGATTGAGATCACGGACGTGCTCGATCTTCATACCATCGCGCCGCGCGACACGGCGCGCGCGGTTGAAGCTTATCTCGTCGAAGCCCACCGCGCGGGCTTTTTGTCAGTCCGCCTGATCCACGGCAAAGGCAAGGGTGTGCAGCGCGAACTGGTGCGGAAGATTCTCGCGCGCACGTCCTTCGTCCGCGACTGGTCGGACGCCCCGCCGCAGGCCGGCGGCTGGGGCGCGACTGTCGCACACCTCCTTGACGAAAGCGAAAGGCAGGGAGCGGGAGGCGACCATTAAGCTTGATGAGTTGTGCGCGGCGGCTTCAGCGATTGGTCGGGATTAAGTTTTCGCGGGCGGCTTTTGTGGTCGGAGTAATTCTTCCCAACAGGTCGTGAAGCGCGGCGAGCGATGCTCCAATCGAGTCTGCCAAGTTTGTTTCAGGCCGGTAGCGGCAAAGCGTAGCGTCTGGCTGCCCATCCGCCGGTTAATTTCATCGACGGTCTGCATCAAGCGTTGGGCGCGCTCGCGGTCGAGGCGGTCGAACATCGCGGATTGCACCGGCGCTTCAGGGACCAATTCGATGAGCGTCACGCCCGCCTTCTTAAACTCGTACCCCGCGCGGTAAATTTGCTCGACGCCGGCCAGCGCGTGCCCGATCAGTTCGGGCGTGTAAGCGGTCGCCGCCGGCAGGCGCACGACCGTTGACGCGGCATACTGCGGTGCGTCCCGGAAGCGATTCGTCATCAGAAAGACGACGAGGACGTTGGCGGCGAGTTGCCGGCGGCGCAGTTTCTCGGCGGCGCGCGTGGTGTAGCAGGCGACGGCTTCGCGCACTTCCGCGAGCGTCTCAACCGGGCGACCAAACGAGCGCGAGACGGTCAGGCTTCGCTGCGACGGCGGGCACAGTTCGAGCGGCAAACAGGACGTGCCGCGCAACTCCAATACGATCCGCTGCCCCGTGACGCTGGTGCGCCTTCGCATCCAGCGATCATCGACGGCGCGCAGTTCGAGCGCGTTCGTCACGCCGTGCGTCCGTAGCAGCCGCGCGTAATTGGGACCAATGCCCCACACGTCTTGAATCGCGACGCGCTCAAGCGCCTGTTCGAGGTGCGGCGAAGCGACGAGGTTGACGACGCCCCGCGCCTTGCACGAACTCTTGGCGACGCGCGCCGCCACCTTCGCCAGCGTCTTCGTCTCCGCGATGCCGACTGAAACCGGAATGCCCGTCCACTGATAAACTTGCGCGCGGATGCGCCGTCCCAATTCACTCAAGTCCGCTTCGCGGCAACCGGAGAGGTCGAGAAACGCTTCGTCAATCGAATAGACTTCGACCTCCGGGGTGAACTCGTGCAGCGTCTCCATCACGCGCGCCGACATGTCGCCGTAGAGCGCATAGTTTGAGGAAAAAACCGCGACGCCGCCCGCCGCCACCGCTTCGCGCGCCTGAAACAGCGGCGCTCCCATCTTAATGCCGAGCGCCTTCGCCTCGTCCGAGCGCGAGATGATGCAGCCGTCGTTGTTTGACAGCACGACCACCGGCCGCCCCAGCAGTTTCGGGTTAAAGACCCGCTCGCACGAGACGTAAAAATTATTGCAATCGATGAGCGCGAAAGCGTGATGCATACGCAATCCACGAACGGCACAGGTGACGACGCTCAATTGTCTGAGAATACGCCGCCCCTTTCAATTAGAAACGAAGAGTTTCAAGCGGAAGCGATCCGCGAAGCCGCACGACAAGACGGGCTGTTTTGTTCGTGATGTTTCGTGTGGATTCGTGGATCGCTTTTTCCTTCCGTCGTTTTCTCCATCAAGACAATTATGAAGCCACCGTTTCCGGCTGACCCTGAATGAACCAGCGGGTAAGAATAGTAGCGACCTGTTCGCGGAGTTTGCCTGCGCCCGCGTACTGTTGCGACAGTTGTTCTAATTTACTTTTGCCTTCGGTAAGTCTGAGGTCAAGCGATTCGGCGCGGGCACGGCACTCGCCCTCATGTGCGGGGATTGTTATTGGCCCGCGCAATCCGGCGCGGGCGATGTCATAAAGCAACTCGGCCTCGGCGCGAGACTCGCAGACGAGGCTGACGGCAGGTTTATTTCCAAAGTAGATAGTAGTCGCCTCGAAGAAATTTCCGGCGGCGGGCAAACGCGCTTCGCCGTCGGGGAGTTGGACAGTCTTGCCTGTCGGACTCTGCTCTTCGAGCCAAGCGGCGAGCGGCGTCCGCCATTCCGGATCAAGTTCGCTCCACGCGGCTTCGGCTAAATTGAGCGGGGAGACTTTATTCGCTCCCGTCCCCTGCCGGCGCTGCTCCATTTTCTGCACTTCCACGATGCGGATCGAGCGGTAGTGGAATGCGACTTCACGATAAAGCTGCTCGATCAACATTTGTCGCCGCTGCGGCTCAGCTACGCCAAGCAACTCGAAAACTGCGTCGTCTAATTCGCGGCGATCCGTTTGTTGCAGTTCGAGCGGCAAGCCGGGCGGCAGGTTGGCGGCTTGCCGCACTTCGTTCTCCGTGTGGCAATCGAGAAATGCTTGCTCCACAAGATGCGTGACTTTCCGTTGCTGCATGGACGAGAAAGCGGCCTCAAGCCGTTGCAGAAGTGGCGCGGTGACGTGACGCGGATCGGGAATTTCGAGAAGGAGTGAGTCAACCACTTCTGTTTTAAGATTGCCTTCCGTGCCGGCATAGCGACCGTAAAAAGGCTTGATAAAAGCGACAAGGGTTGAGTTGAGTATTGGCATCAGAGCGCGCGCCAAGTTCTCATGCGTTAGGGCGTGAATATCGAAAAGGTTGTGATTGCATACAAGTCTGTTCGGGTTTGAAGGAACGATATGGCGGTATTGCTGTGCCATCGGCCAAAATCCGATTCCGGGTTGCAGTCCGGTCAGTTCGTACCACCTTTCCCGACTAGCGCATGTTGAGCGTTCAGGAACAGGCACGCTCTTCGACTTGTTTGAAGCGAATGTCTGTTTGCTGCCCCAAGTAATGAAATTGTGTGCGTAAGTTCCTTTCAACTCATTCAATGGCTGGCTGACCCACAGCACTACTCGATCAAGCTGCTCCGGCGAAACGACTGGACGATCCACTTGCATCAAGCTGTGAACTTCAGGCCGCACATACCCCGCTTCAATCGGGTGCATCGTCCCGTCGCCGCATTTGATGATGACGACTGCGCCGCTTTCGACTTCGGCGCGCTTGCACCTTCGCATCAGTGGCAGCACGCGCCATTCCGCTTCGCTCTGATGCTTCGCCAGCAAATCCGCCGAGACGTTGCGCGGCATGAAGAAATCATCGCACCCGCTCTTGATTCCAAACCTGATCGCCGCGACTTCTCCGAGCCGGGTGAAGCGTTGGCCGAACTCGCGCATGATGTCGAAATAGAAATCCGGCGCGCGTAAATAGCGCCCCCACTTGCCGCCGCCGTACTCCAGCGCCATCGACTCTTGCCGCGCCGCGCCCGTTTGCCTCGCTCGCTGGCCGTTGCGCCGCCCCGCGCTTTCTTCATCGTCGCCGCCCTCAATCGTGGCTCCGGCCAACGCTTTCTGCTTGGCGAACATTTCCGCGACGGACAAGCCCTCGCTCCATAGATCGCCCTGCCGCTTCACCATGATGCGAAGCTGCCCGTCGGCAAAGTCTTTCTTCGTCTTGAGGATTAAGTCGCGTAGTTTTTCGGCTGACTCTTGCCTCTGCTGCTCGCCGCCTTCCTGCGTCAGCCGCTCGTATT
>JACCRA010000769.1 GCA_013813825.1 Pyrinomonadaceae bacterium
AAGTTGCCTTGGTCGTCAAACAAGCGAACTCTAAAACGCGCCGTGTCGCCGGGCTTGAGCATCAACTCGGTGGGAATGACTTGCACGTGTGTCGCCGCGCGGTTTGGATTGGGCAGACCTTCGAGTGGCGGGTGTTGACGTGTGGACGTGCCCGACTTCTTACCGATGCAATACATGTTCGAGTCGCTGACGAGATACACACGGCCGTCCGAGACGGCGGCTGAAGCGATGATCGCTTCGGGCTGTTGTTCCGTGCCAAGCTGATCTTGATCGAGAATTTCCGCGCCCGTCGCAGTCGGTTTGAGGATGAAAAAATTGCCGTTCTCCGTGCCGACGTAGAGCTTGCCATCGGCCAGCACCGGCGACGCTTTCTGGATTGTGCCGAGGTTTTGCAGCCAGAGTTGTTTGCCAGTCGTCACGTCGAAGGCGGCGAGGTTCGCTCCGTTATCCAATTGATAGAGCCGGTCGCCGTCGAGCACCGGCGACGAAAAGCCGCCTTGCCAGCCGTAAACATTCCACTTGACTCCCTCTTTCTTCAACTCCCCTTTCGCGCCCGCATCGACGGCGACGAGCATCCCCATCTCGTTCGAGTCGAGATTCTCTTCGCTGTGCGTCAGGATCGCGGTCGTGCCGCGCACCACCACGCCGGTGTTGATGCCGCGCTTGCTGATCTCATATTTCCAAACAGGTTCGCCCGTCCGCGCCTTGATGGCGTGAACTACTCCATCGCTCGCGCCTTGAATTAGTAAGCGCGTGCCATTGACATTCGTGATGACAGGCGGCGCGTAGGTCGTATCATAAGGCCGGCCGCCGGGCGCGCTGACCCACATCGTTTCGCCTGACTTTTTGTCGAAGGCCATGAAGCGATGCGCGCCGCGCCCGTGCTGGCCCCACATAAAAGTGACGCCGCTGACGATCACCAAATCGTCATCGACGAGCGGTGAGACGGTGCGCCCGCCATGAGTGGTAAGTAACCCGAAGTCTTCGCCGAGCGAGCGTTCCCACAACACTTTGCCGTCGCGTGAGAGAGCCAACAACGTCCCGCCGCTGCCGAAGACGTGGACGTTGCCGGTCGCCGGATCGACAGCCGGCGAAGCCCATGCGACGCGGTGCGTCGGCACGTCGCTCAAATAGACATTAAAGCGGTGCTCCCATAAAACTTTCCCCGTGTTGGCGTCGAAACACATCACGCGCTCCTGCTGCGTCTCACCCTTGCCAATCGAGTTTTGGAGATAGAGCCGATCACCAAACACGACCGGCGCGGAGCGGCCTCCATAAGGTGCTTTCCACGCGACGTTCTCGCCCGTGGCGGGGGACCAGCGCGCCGGTAGATTCTTCTCCGCCGAGACGCCATCACGCGCCGGCCCGCGCCACTCCGCCCAATCGCCGGCGAGCGCGGCGGAGCTCAAGAGCAATGCGAGGAGCAGCGCGGCGGCTGACTTTGAAAAAAAAGTGTGCATATTAAAGTGTAACTCTATTCTGAATGATGAAATCCAAAGTTTTGAAAAACGCCAATCAAGCAGCGGCAGCCGCTTTCCTGAAGCAGCGTGCAGTGAATACGTCGGCGCTCGCTCTAAGTTGCGTAGCGAGCCGTTTTTCTTGACGCGGGGAGACGCCGGAAGGCTATATTGTTCGCGCTCGCGAGAGTCGCGTCAAGCTGAAACCTTTGCTCGTCGCCGGGCGTAACAGCGTGCAGCTTTCCGGCCTGTACGACAGGACAATACGTGCTTGTCTCAATCAGCAATTGACTTGTGAACTTTAACTGCTTCATGCACCGTCAGCTGATACAGCGGTGGTCGCCATTCCGTAAAGCCGCGCTCCGAAGGAATAAGTCTATGACGCGCCGAAATATTCTCCTGTTGTCTCTCCTCTCGCTCTTTGTCGTCATCTCTACCACCGCTAACGCGCAGGACTTGAACCAGCAACTCTTCGACGCGGCGCGCAAGGGCGACGCCGGGGCCGTCAAGGCTTTGCTTGCCAAAGGCGCGGATGTCAACGCCAAGTTTCGCTACGGCGCGACGGCGCTCTCCTACGCTTCAGACAAAGGCCATCTCGAAGTCGTCAAAGTGCTGCTCGACAACAAGGCCGACGTGAACGTGAAGGACACTTTCTACAGCGCGACGCCGATCATCTGGGCGGCGCAGAAAGGGCACGCTGGGATCGTCGCCGCGCTCCTCGACAAGGGCGCGGAAGGGCGCGACACCGCGCTGATGATCGGCGCGAGCGGTGGTAATCTGGAGATAGTCAAGGCGGTTTTGGAGCGCGGCCAACTGACCGCCGAGACGCTCTCGAACGCGCTCGGAGCCGCGACGCGCGCTAACCACCCGGAAGTCGCCGAACTGTTGACAAAGGCCGGTGCTGTGCCGCCCAAGCCGGCCACTTTTCAGGTCGATGTCGAGACGCTGAAAACTTACGTCGGCGTCTATAAAAGTTCCGACAAAGGTTTTGAAGGATTCGAGATCGCTGTCACTCTCAAGGACGGCAAACTGCTCGGCCAGCCGACGGGTCAGCCCGCGCTCCCGCTCGGCGCGACGGACAAAGTTACCTTTCAGCCAGACGGCGTCGCCGGGGTGACGCTGACTTTCAACGTCGAGAACAACCAAGTCTCCGGCCTCACGATGAAGCAGGGAACAACTACTCTCTTGATGAAGAAGGCAAGCCAGTAATCAAAATCGCCAAGCATAGGAAGATAACGATGATAAGAATCTTTTTGGCCGGTCTCTCGTTACTGATTGCCGTCGCCGCCGCGCAGGCACAAAACTGGCCGCAATTTCGCGGGCCGCAGGCTTCCGGGGTGGCCGACGGGAAAACGTCGCCGACCGCGTGGGACGTCGCCAAGATGTCGAACATTAAATGGAAGACGGAGATTCCCGGCCTCGCGCATTCCGGCCCTGTCGTGTGGGGCGACAAGGTGTTCGTCACCACGGCGATCAGCAGCGATCCGAAGGCATCCTTGCGCGTCGGCCTCTACGGCGACGTGGAGCCGGTCAAACAAGAACCGAAGCATACTTGGAAGGTCTATGCCCTCGACAAGCGCACCGGCAAAATTTTGTGGGAGCAGACAGCCTACGAAGGCTTGCCCAAAGTTAAACGGCACACGAAGGCGACGCACGCTTCCTCGACGCCCGCGACCGATGGCAAACACGTCGTCGCGCTCTTCGGCGCGGAAGGTCTCTATTGCTACGACGTCAACGGCAAACTGCTCTGGAAGCAAGACCTCGGCCCGATGGACGCCGGCTGGTTTTACGATCCCGATTACCAATGGGGCCATGCCAGTTCGCCTGTCATCTACAAAAATATGGTCATCGTGCAGGCCGACATCCAAAAGGACTCCTTCATCGCGGCCTACGACTTAAAGACCGGCAAGCAACTGTGGAAGACTCTGCGCGACGAGATTCCCTCGTGGGGGACGCCGACGGTCTACGAAGGCAAGATGCGCGCGGAACTGATTACGAATGGGACCAAGTTCGTTCGCGGCTACGATCCGCTGACCGGCAAGGAACTGTGGCGGCTCGGCGGTAACTCCGAGATCACCACGCCGACGCCGATCATCGCGCACGACTTGGTTTATGTGACGAGTGGCTACGCACCCATCCAGCCGATCTATGCGATCCGTCTGGGCGTCGCCAACGGCGACATCACGCTGCCCAAAGGCGCGGACACCAATGCCTCGGTCGCGTGGAGCAAGCAGCGCGGCGGCCCCTACATGCCGACGCCAATCGTCTATGGTGAGCACCTTTACACCTGCGCGAACAACGGCATTCTGACCGCCTACGACGCGAAGACTGGCGAGAAGGTTTATCAGGAACGCATCGCCGGACGTGGTGGCGCTTTTACCGCCTCGCCCGTCGCCGCCGACGGCAAACTTTATTTCACCAGTGAGGACGGCGAGATTTTCGTCATCAAAGCTGGCCCGAAGTACGAACTGCTCGCGACGAACAACATGGGCGAAGTCTGCATGGCGACGCCCGCCATCTCCGACGGTACGTTCTTCATTCGCGCCCAACGGCATCTGTACGCCATTGCGGAACCATCGGCAGCAAAACCGGCG
>JACCRA010000791.1 GCA_013813825.1 Pyrinomonadaceae bacterium
GCACCCTGCTCAGGAAACAGAAGTTTAAGAGATTAATTCCTCGCGAGTAGTGAAACGGCGTCCTGAGTGATCAGGACGCCGTTTTTGTTTGGACAGGCGCTTGAGGCTGTCGCGATTTGCAAGCTCAGCGCGAAGAACGCGAGATCATCAATGCCGGATGCCATCAGTTCAGGTCGAACAGCAAAATCTCGGCGTCCTCGTCGCCGATGATTCGCAGTGACTGCTCGTCGCTCACGGCCGCTCCATCGCCTTGTCCGAGTGCCTGCTCGTTGACAGCAACCATTCCTTGCGCCACCTGCAACCATGCGTGTCGCCCATCTTCAAGTTGGTGAATCAATTCTTGCCCCGGCGCGAGCACGGCGGCGTAAATTGACGCATCCTGATGAATCGTGACCGAGCCGGCGCGCCCGTCCGGCGAAGCGATCAGGCGCAACTGCCCGCGCTTCTCTTCTGCGGTAAACATTTTCTGCTCGTAGCCGGGAGCGATAGCTAGCGCCTGCGGCTCGATCCAGATTTGCGGCAAGTGTACCGCCTCGTCCGCCGATTGATTGGACTCGCTATGCCGGACGCCCGTTCCGGCGCTCATTCGCTGCACGTCGCCCGGACGGATCACCGAGCCGTTGCCCATACTGTCGCGGTGCTCTAGTGCTCCCGCCATCACGTAAGTGACGATCTCCATGTCGCGGTGGCCGTGCGTCGGAAAGCCGTGGCCCGGCTGCACGCGATCCTCATTGATGACCCGCAGGCTGCGAAAACCCATGAATCGCGGATCGTAGTATTCGCCGAAAGAGAACGTGTGAGAGGTGTCGAGCCAGCCAAAGTTGAAATGGCCGCGCGCGTTCGCCCGCCGAATGTTAATCATGCTCATCCCCTTATTTATTCGCAAGTCCGCGTTGAAGACCTTTCCGGGCAGAAGAAACTTAAATTCCGCGCCCGGTCATTCTGCTTTGTCGAAGGTCAACATGACATGTCAAAAATCATATACCTGACCGCTCTCCGGCGACACTGCGGCGAGAGACTCTTAACTTTTCCCGCCATTACAAGGTCTTTCGATTGGCGAGGGTTTGGGCCGGCGACCGGCATGATATTTGACAAGCGAGTAATCGACACGGCGCGCGTCATGCCGTTGTTATTCCCGAACTGGACGCTGATGAAACTCGCCCCGGCGTTCAGTTCGAGATCGATATTAAGGAGAGCCGATTTGATGAGCACCAGCCTTCCGACACCAACCACTACCAGCCCGATGCCCTCCACGACCCGGCCCACGCTCCCGACTCACGACACAAGCGCGCGCCCTCCCGCCGCCATTCCCCAGCCTTCGATGCCGCCGCCCGTCACTACGCTCTCCGCGCCACTTTGCGAACTGCTCGCACGCCTCAAGCCGCTTCCGTCCAGTGCGATGCTTGAGAGGATTTTTACTGACCTCTCGCGGGTCCTCGATTTCCTGCGCCTCGCCGAAGACGGTTGCCGGCAAGAGCGGCTCACGCTCGCCACGCTCTCGGTTCTTAAAAACGTGCGGAAGCAGGGACAGGCAGTGGTTGAATTGATCGCTTCTTCATCCACCGGTGACGCCGCCGCAGAGTCGGAGCAACTGTCACGCGCGGCGCTCGACAGCATTAGCCAACAGATCACAATTGAGTTAGAGAGCGTCTTCGACGTTGAATTAGCAGGCATGGAGCAGAGAGTCCAATCGGCTCAGGAGCGCGTCAAGATGGAGAGCGCGCACGGGCAACTCCGCGCCTGTTTTCAACAATCAATCGTCACCCTCGCGCAAGTCTTCGAGCCGTCGCTTGAGGCCGAGAGTCTCTTCGACGACTTCGCTACCCAGCCGCAGCAGCAGTCGTTGACGCTGGCGGATGATCTTTGGAATTTAATCAAGTATGCGCGCCGCGCCGCCGTCGAACGCGATCCCTTCGCCATCGCCGTGCTGACCGAACATCTCAGACGCTTTTGCGACAGCAGCAAGTGCCATCTGAGGTATCAGGACTGGGAAGCCTGTACGGCATTTATCGAACAGTTGACGAAGCCGCAGCGCGTCGGCGAAGCCATCCCGCTGGTAGAAGGCTTATGCTGCCAGCTCGAAATCCTGCTCGCGCAAATCAAACGGAGCAACACTTTCGCCGCCGCGTCGCCCGCGCTTCCAGCCACCCAAACGTAAACAACTCCGCCAATTGAAAAGGCCGCGCGAAAACGCGGAAGGTCGCGGATCAAACCATCTCCGAATGGTTTTCTAATCTGTGATCTTCCGCGTCTCCGCGCGGCCTTTTATTTCGCCTTACTTCGTGATCCCAAACTGACTCAGGATGAACGCATAATCGAACGCCGTCTCGCGTAGCGCGTCGTAGCGGCCGGAGGCTCCGCCGTGTCCCGCGCCCATGTTGGTTTTCAGTAGCAGCGAATTTTGGTCGGTCTTCAGCGTGCGCAGTTTGGCGACGTACTTGGCCGGCTCCCAGTACATCACCTGACTGTCGTTTAGAGAAGTTTTAATCAGCATCGCCGGGTAGTTCTTCGCTTCGAGGTTGTCGTAAGGCGAGTACGATTTCATGTAAAGGTAGGCTTCCTTATCACCCGGATTGCCCCATTCGAGGTACTCCTGCACGGTCAGCGGCAGCGTAGCGTCGAGCATCGTGTTGATGACATCGACGAACGGGACGTAGGAGACGACGGCCTTGAAGAGATCGGGGCGCATGTTCGTGACCGCGCCCATCAACAAACCGCCGGCGCTGCCGCCCGTGATCACGAGGCGCTCTCTGGCGGTGTACTTTTCATTGACGAGATGCTCGGCCGCCGCGATGAAATCGGTGAAGGTGTTCTTCTTAAACATCATCTTCCCCGTATCGTGCCATGCCGTGCCAAGATCGCCGCCGCCACGAATGTGCGCGTGCGCGAAAACGACGCCGCGGTTGAGCAGGCTCAGACGGTTCGAGTTGAAGCCGACGTTGCGCGGCATGCCATAGGAGCCGTAAGCGTCCAACAGCAGCGGACTGGTCCCATCGCGCTTCGCGCCTTTTTTATAAACGAGCGAGATCGGAATCTTCATGCCGTCCTTCGCCGTCGCATAAATGCGCTCGGATTGGTACTGCGCTGAATCGAAGCCGCCGAGCACATCGGTCTGCTTCTTCAACTCGCGTTGGCGCGTCCGCATGTCGTAGTCGTAGATGCTCGCCGGCGTCTGGAACGATTGATAACTGAAGCGCAACACGGACGTGTCGAATTCCGGCGTGAAGTTGACGAACGCGGAATAGACCGGCTCAGGGAATTCGACGTGATGCCGCCCATTGGTCTTAAAGCCGGTGACGCTGAACTGCTGCAACCCGTTCACGCGCTCGCCGACGACGTAGAAATCCTTGAAGAAGGTGGTGCCTTCAAGCGTCGCGTCCGTGCGATGTGGAATCACTTCCTTCCAGTTCTCTTTTTTAGGATTGGCGACAGGCGCGGCGACGAGGCGGAAGTTGCGCCCCTTATCGTTGGTGCGAATGTAGAACGTCGAGCCGTGGTGATCCGGGTAATACTCGTGTTTCTTCTCGCGCGCCAGCAAAAGTTTGGGCGCGTCATGCGGTTTGTCCGCGCGCAGGTAGTGATACTCGGTTTCGTCCGAACTGCTCATGCCGATGAAGACATACTCGCGGCTCCGCGAACGGCGGGCGTTGAGGCGAAACAGTTCGTCCTTCTCTTCAACAACTAAGACATCCTTCTCTTTCGCATCGCCGAGTGTGTGGCGGAACAACTTGTGCGGGCGCTTCGCCGCGTCCTGCGTGATATAAAAAAGCGTCTGGTTGTCGCCGGCCCAGAAAGCGTTGACGACCGGGCCGAACTGATCGGCCAGCAGTTTGCCGGTGCGAAGGTCTTTGATGAAGAGGATGTAATCGCGGAACCCGGTCGAGTCGATGGAATAGGCAAGCAGGTGATGATCGTCGGAGACGGAATAGTTGCCGAGGCCGGTGTATTTCTGTCCCTTCGCGATCTCGTTGAGATCAAGCGTGATCTCTTCGGGCGCGCTCAT
>JACCRA010000803.1 GCA_013813825.1 Pyrinomonadaceae bacterium
GTTCACCGCGTGACGCGTCTGCTCCGCGTCCAGCTTCATCAGATACGCGCAGGCCAGCGCGGTTGAAAACGCGCCATACGTCACGTGATCCCAACCGCGCGCGCGGATGCTCGCCTGGTCGCAGAAACGGCACTGCACTTCATACGCAATCGCGACCGCAGTGATGATCTCTTTGCCCGAAGCACCAACTGCTTCGCCGATCGAAAGCACCGCCGAGAAGTTATCGCTCGGGTGCGCGGGCTCCTTCGAGAGATAGGTGTCGTTGTAATCGAAGTAGCGAATGCAGCAGCCGTTCGCGAACGCCGCCCAGTCCGGCGGCGCCTTGTGCGAGGTGCCGATCACTGTCGCGCCCTTCTTCGCGGAGAACTCCGTCGCCAGCCCGCGCGCGATCGTGCACGGCTTCCCATTCCAGGCCCCAAGCGCGCAGCCAAGCGAGTCGATCAACCGCCGTTTCACCTCATGCACCGTATTCTTCCCGAGGTCCTCGTATTGCAGAGTGCAGGCGAAATTGGCGAGCTGATGAGCGAGGGAGTTGTTCAACGGAGTGGACGAGGAAGTAGCCATAAAGTGAGCCTGCAAAGTGGCGAGGAATCGACGGTCGGCAAGGTGAGCGCTGACGCCTTTCCGATCCGGGGAGCGCAGGCTGCCAGCCTGCAGTTTGCCGCAGCCTGCGGCAAACACGCCCTGTGGTTTCGCAGCTTTCGGGCGTCCGCACATCCCCCCGAGTGTAGTCGGCTGGCAGCCTGCGCTCCCCAGACTTGCCGCTGATCGTGGTCCCTCGCAGCACGGGGGCTGACTCGCGAGAAACAACTCTTTGGCGCGATCAAATCCAAAATCAGCAGCAAACAAGCAGCGGTCGACTTCGCGAAGAAGCTTAACAAAGCCGCGCGGCTATACGCCGCAATATTAAATCCCGACCACGACGTTTGGAATCAATATGGCGCTACGACGCGCGGTCACATAACTACGCTAAACACACTGCGGATGACGCAGATGCGTCCGATGATCCTCGCGATCCTTTCGAAGTTTAACCGCACGAGCTCGAAACAGAGTATGGCAATGCTCGTGTCTTGGGCTGTGCGTTCACTGATCTCGGAAGCAAACGCTTGAAGACTTGTACAGCCAGAAGGCAAGTGACGTCAGCGCAGGCAAAATCCGTGATGCTCAAGGGCTGTCAAACGCTGCGAAGACTTCGCTCCCTAACGATGTGCAATTCCGTGAAGCGTTCCGCACTGCGCGTGTGACCAAGGGTTACCTGGCCCGCTATTACTTGCAGGGCACTTGAACGGCAACTCGGCACGAAACAGCCATTGCTGATCGCCAACCCCAACCCCGGACGAAGTAACTCTGGAGCACATCCTGCCGCAGACGCCGGATTTTCGCTTCTGGGACGTCGCTCCTGAACAGGCGGAGGCATACTGCAGCCGGATTGGTAATCTCGTATTGCTCACAGCAGAGGAAAACAGCCGTCTTGGGAAATGGATCGTTTTCGGCGAAGCGTGCAGTTTTCAAGAACGCGTCCCTTAAACTTACTGCGGAGGTCGGCGCGTTTGAAACGTGGGGACCGGCGCAGATAGACGATCGCCAAGTGCGTCTCGCAGATCTCGCGGTGAAGGCGTAGCCCGTCTGACAGCGCTAACTGTGTGAAACGGTAACAGTGCCTCGGTAGCCCAGCCGGCGAAGGAACTCTTCGCAGTCTTGCCATCGCAGCCCAAACTCAGCGACATCCGCCGAGTCCGAGACGGGACGATCTCCGACAGCAGGTCGTTGCCCGCATAGTCGAACTCACTGTCCATCATTGCGTGCTCGGTCCATTCAACTAGCGCCGCCTGGTCGATTTCGCCATGCAGGTAAGCGGCGAGTTTTTGCGTGACGTTTTCGCAACTGATTTTCATCGGCTCAGATCTTACAATCGGTGTCCTAAATCGACTGGGAACTTCTCGTGCATAGCTGCCAGCGCGTCTGGGGGTGGCGTTCGCCCGGCATTAGCAGCTGTGAATCATGATGTGATCTGGCGGTGAGTGGCCGAGCGATCCTGGCGATGACGAGATTCTGGCGCGGGCAAACGAAGAAAGGTCGTGTGCTCGTTACGTTAGATAAAGATTTCGCAGAGTTGGCTGTCGCACAGGAACGGCCGCATCGCGGAATCGTTCGGATGGTGAACCTCGCCACCGCAGAACAAGTGCGGCTCTCCGCACTCGTGCTGGAGACGCACGCAGATGATCTGTCGGGGCAGGCGATC
>JACCRA010000804.1 GCA_013813825.1 Pyrinomonadaceae bacterium
TTGAGCACGGCGATGGCGATGGTTGGCGGCATCAGGCGGGACGCTAACAGCAGCAAAGTGCGGATTTACCGCCAGCGGCCGAACAGCACGGTGCGCGACGAGATTGTGGCGGACTACAAGTCGATTAAGAAAAACAAAAAGGACGATATTATTCTCCAGCCTTACGACGTGATCGAGGTGGGAGAATCCCACCAATTCTCGAAAGGCAGGCTTTTTGAAACCCTCACCGGTTTTATCACCGGCGGCGTCCAGTCAATCGCCAGTGTAGCGCCGACACGTGTGCTCTACTGAGCGTCGAGACACGCTTCATCCAACGAAAGGCCGGAGACTTCAAGACCGGCCTTTCATCATTTACGGCCGTCTTCGACGGGCGGCAGGTTTTGTTATCGGGATGTGCTTTGAAGTAAAGTATCCGCGTCTGACAAGCGGATGAATTTTGCAAGGGAGAATTCTTTTATGAGTCGCAGTATTAATCCGGCCGTCGAGACCCGCAAGCGTCGCCGTCGCCTGACTTATTTGTGGAGCGCGGTGATCGCGGCCGTCATCATCGGCCTGATCTGGAAAGAGCAGATCGCTTTGCTGTACGTGCTGGCGACGCTTAGCGTCGCGGCGCTGCTGATCGTCGTCGCGCTGTCGGATTTGGGGGGGGCGCGCCAAGTTGCGGTCGAAGCGCCGCCGCTGGACGACTCCGCCGCCCTCGCCGACAGGGCCGCGTCAACGCGCCGCTAGTTTCTCATTCACCGCTACCGCCGGCGCTGGATTTTCGACCCGCCGGGCCTGCGCCTGAAACTCGCTCACACAGTTGCGCCTCCTCTCAATTTCATTGCGGCGCTGTCAGGCAACGCCCGGCTGCCAACAGGCGTCTCTTCTACAGCCAGCGTTTTCCCCCACGTTCCCGAAAAAATTAGAGCTTGAAATGGCGGCGCGGGAGTTGTTATAACGATACAGCCTTTCCGTCACGCGGACGGGCGAAATCGCTCTGATTCAGCAACCGGCGATTTTGCATCCCCAAGCTCCCCATTAGCTTACTGAACCTGCCAGATGAGGTCTTCATTCTTATGCGTCGCACGGTCTTAACCCTTCTTCTCGCCTGTCAACTGCTGCTTGCGACAGTGCCGGCTGATGCTTACACGTACCAGTTCACCAGCGGCTCGGCTCAACTCCGTTGGACTAATACGACGATCACCGTGGCGCTCTCCTCCTCGCTCTCCGCGCCGCCCGCGAATATCAAGTCCGGCAGCGATGTCGTCGAAGCCGCCCGCCGCGCCCTGCGCCGTTGGTCCGATGCCGCTAACATTCAATTTGTCATTCAGGAAAATTCGCCGCTCCAGACTCTCAGTCCCTTGGGCGCTGGCGACGGCGTGAGCCTGATCACCGTCTCGCCCGCCAACTCCGCCGAGTTCTCCAGCACTAACCGCCCCGGACGCTCGCGCATTTTCTTTAGCTCGTCAGGCTCGATCAGTGAAGCCGATGTTGCGCTCAACCCGAATCCTGATCCTTCCAACTTTGTCCTGTTCTCGACCGACGGCACTCCCGGCACTTACGACCTCGAATCGACGTTCGTCCACGAACTCGGCCACCTGCTCGGACTGGACCACTCGGGCGCTGTCGGCGCGACGATGCAACCCCGGCAGAGCCGCAACGCCAACAATCGCTTCACCACGAACCGGACGCTATCGGACGATGACTTAGCGGGCATCCGCTCGATCTACGGCCGGCGCAACTCACAACCCGTCGGCTCGGTCGCCGGGCGCGTCAACTACGGAGCGGGCGCGCACGTCTGGGTTGAAAAGGCGGACACCGGCCGCATCGCCGGCAGCAGTATCACTAGGTCTGACGGCTCGTACCGCATCGATCAGTTGCCGCCGGGGAATTATCGCGTCAACGTCGAGTATCTGGACGATCCGGTGGTCGCCGCCGAGATCACTCCTTCGCGCGGCCCCTACACGGGCATCGGTGGTCAACCGGCCTTCCGCACTGCGGAGAGTCAGGCGAGCGTCGCGGCCGACACGACAACCACACTGGATTTGAACGTCCAACTCGGCGCACCGGCTTTCAACCTGCGCGCCCTCGGGATCGACGGGGTGGCACCGAACGTGGCTTCAACAATTGCCGCCGGCGGAACTTACCGCCTCTACATCGGCGGCGACAACGTGGATCAGATTGCCGCGAACAACTTCACAGTGCTTAGTCCCTTCATGCGGATCGATCCGGCAAGCCGCGTGGTCGAGTCGGGATTCCCGACGCCTTACCCGGTGGTAAGTTTTAACCTGATCGTTACAGACAGCGCGAAGTACGGCGACTATAGCGTCCGCGCGCAGAACGGGGCGGAGGTCAATTACGTTGTCGGCGGATTGGCGCTCGATCCCTATACCGACTTCGTCGAATTGAATCCGCTGGAGAATCACGTCTTCTTCGTCTCGCAGCAGTACCGCGACTTTCTCTTCCGCGAGCCGGAAACCGGGGGCTTGCAAGCGTGGCTCAACGTCTTGAACAACTGTTCGGACGTTAATAATAATCCGAACTGTGATCGCATCCACGTCTCTTCCGCCTTCTTCCGTTCAGAGGAATTTCAGCTTAAAGGCTTTTTCGTCTTCCGCTTCTACAAGGCCGCCTTCGGACGCTTCCCGTTCTACGCCGAGATCATCCCGGACATGGTCTCCGTGACGGGCGCGACGCCGGCCGAAGTGGCGCAGCGGCGCGCCGCCTACGCCGTCGCGATCACGCAACGGGGCGAGTTCGTCAACCTCTACGTCGCGCTCTCTCACCAGCAGTACGTGGACGATCTGATGCAGCGCTACAACCTGTTGCAGATCACGACGCCCGATCCGGCGAACCCCGACGGGACCGCGCGGGTGACGCTGACTCGCGCTGATCTGGTCAGTCGCTTGGGCAGTTCGACCAACGCCCTGAGTCGCGCGCAGGTATTGCGCGCCGTCGTCGAAAGCAACGAGGTCGCCGCCGCCGAGTTCAACAA
>JACCRA010000700.1 GCA_013813825.1 Pyrinomonadaceae bacterium
GCTTTCTGCACAATTTCGATGACACGCCAACGCTTGCGGGCCGAGAGCGGGCGGGTTTCGATGATCCGCACTTTGTCGCCGACGGTCGCGCCGGTTTCGTCGTGCGCCATGAACTTCGAGGTGCGGCGAATGTAACGGCGGTATTTCGGGTGCCGGACTTTCCGGTCCACGCGGACGACGACCGTTTTCGTCATCTTGTCCGAGGCGACGATGCCGACCTTTTCGGCGCGGCGATTGCGCTTGCCTGCTTCGGTGCCGGAAGCGTTACCCGGCTGTGAATCGATGCTCGCATCAACCCCGTGCGCCAGATTCTCGCCCGACGTGGTCGCTTCCGCGACCCGCGCGGCATCTTCTTCCGCCGCCGCTGAACTCTCGGACTGTGGGGCATCTTCTTCCGCCGCTGGACTGTCGGCCTGCGGGGCGTCCGTTTCCGTCCCTGCCCCAATCGTATCTTCCAGATTTTCTTCTGCCATTTCTTAAATCCATCCGCGGCCACAAATCGCCCGCGTCACTAGAATCATTTAATACTCGCGGTAAAAGTCCTTGCATTTGACTGCTTCACCGCTTACTTCTCTAAGTTGACTGCTCACGCCGTCGCTCATTCAACATCGTCTGAATTCGGGCCAGAGTCTTCTTCTCGCGGCGGATCGTCTTCACCGCATCCGTCTCGCCGAGCGCCAGCTTGAAGTTCAAGCGGAACAGCGACTCTTTCAGCCGCCCCGTCTCTTCGCGCATCTCCTCGTCCGACATCTCGCGCAGCTTATCCACTTCTTCGCGTTTCTTCATTTCGCTTTACCCGCTCTCAAACCTGAGACTCAGAATTGAAAAGTAATGCTCTCAAATTTGAAGTTTTCAATTTGTAGTGGTGGCGACTAGACCGCCCCGCCTTCCTGCTCGGCGCGGGTCACAAACTTGGTCTTAACCGGAAGTTTCTGCGCCGCCAGACGCATTGCCTCCCGCGCTATGTCTTCCGGCACGCCCTCGATCTCGTAGAGAATGCGCCCCGGCTTGACGACGGCCACCCAGTATTCCGGCGCGCCCTTGCCTTTGCCCATGCGCGTCTCCGCCGGCTTCTTGGTGATCGGCTTATCAGGGAACATGCGAATCCAGATTTTGCCGCCGCGCTTAATGTGGCGCGTCATCGCGATACGCGCGGCCTCAATCTGCCGGTCGGTGATCCACGCCGGCTCTAGCGTCTTTAACCCATACTCACCGAAACTGATCTCCGCGCCACGGCTCGCCACGCCCGTCATGCGCCCCTTCATCTGCTTCCGGTGCTTTACCTTCTTCGGCATCAACATGATGAATACCCTTTAGCTCTCAACCATCCGCCATCAGCTTCAACGTCGCTATCCGGCTGATAGCTGACCGCTGAAGGCTGAGTTATCTTCTATCGCCACGCGGACGGCGATCTCCGCGGTCTTCGCCGCCTTCGCGTTCGCGGCGGGTGCGGGGGCGACGTTCGCGCCCGTCGCCGCGTTCGCCGCGCACTTCGTTAATCGGATCGGTCGTTGTGCCGCGCGCCATCGCCGCTCTCGGGTCAAGAATCTCGCCGCGATAAATCCAGACCTTGACGCCAATCACGCCGAACGTCGTGTGCGCTTCGGTGACGCCATAATCGATGTCGGCGCGCAGGGTGTGGAGTGGCAGGCGACCCTGCAAGTACCACTCGCTGCGGGCGATTTCGGCACCGTTCAAACGACCGGCGACTTTGACCTTGATGCCCTGCCCGCCGAAGCGCAACGTCTCTTCCACGGTCTTTCGCATTGCGCGGCGGAAAGCGATCCGCTTTTCCAACTGCTGCGCGATCTTCTCGGCCTGCAACTGCGCGTTCAACTCCGGCTTCTGAATCTCTTGGATCGAGATCAGCACTTCACGCCCGGTGCGCGAGGCGATGTCGCCTTTGAGCTTATCGATCTCCGCGCCCTTGCGCCCGATGATGATGCCGGGGCGCGAGGTGTAGATGATGATCTTCAAGCGGTTAGCCGCGCGCTCAACGTCAATATGCGAAACGCCCGCGCCCGCGAAACGCGCTTTCAAGACGCGCTTCAGCTTCAGGTCTTCGTGCAAATATTCGCCGTACTGCTTGGTCTTCGCGAACCAATGCGAGTGCCAGTCTTTGTTGTAGCCGAGGCGGAAGCCATAAGGATGAACTTTCTGACCCACAGTTTTCTCCGATCAACTATTCCTGAGTTGTCTGTTCGCCGGTTGTTTCGGTGGTGGCGGTGGTGGAAGCGGTGCTCTCCACAACTGCCGGTTGTTTCGCGGCGCTTCTTCTGGCCTTCGTCGCCGGAGCGGCGGCGCGCTTACTACTCGTCGCCGGGCGGACGCCTTTCCCGTTCTTTTTAGTCACCGGCGGCTCGTCGTTTGAGAGCAGCACGGTGACGTGATGGAAGTGGCGTCGTTCGCGATAGGCGCGACCTTGCGGGGCCGGGCGCACGCGGCGACGGTTCTTCGTCGGCCCCATATCCACGAAGCACGCCTTGACCCACAACTCGTCCGGATCAACCGCGACGTTCGCTTTCTCGGCCAATTCGGTTGCGTTCGCGACCGCCGAGCGCACGCACTTTTCAATGCCGTCTGCCGCGCGCTTGTTCGTGTATTGCAAGACAGCCAACGCCGCGTTGACGTTCTTACCACGAATCATGTCCACCACCAGCCGCGCCTTTTGCGGCGACCCACGCAGATACTTTGCACTCGCTCTTGCTTCCATCTCTCAACCTCAACGATGAAGACCAAATGATAAATGGTGAAGACCATGACGGAACCACGCTTCATTCATCATTTCGCATTCATCACTCATCATTTACCGCGACTTGCCGCCCTTTTCCGCCTTCGTGCCCGAATGGCCTTTGAAGGTGCGCGTCGGCGCGAACTCGCCCAGTTTGTGTCCGACCATATTCTCCGTCACATAGACGGGAATGTGCCGCTTGCCGTTGTGGACGCCAAACGTCAGACCGACAAAGTCCGGCGTGATCGTCGAACGCCGCGACCAAGTTTTAATCGCCGGCGGACGACTGCCGCTCTCGCGAATTCGATCCACAGCCTTGATCAAATACAGATCAACAAACGGCCCTTTTTTAACTGAACGTGCCATCTCGTTTCGCTTCGCTCCACTCTAGGGATGAGGGATGAGGGCGGAGGGGTAAATCAGAGACGAAGACGTTTTTCCTCATCCCTCCGCCC
>JACCRA010000048.1 GCA_013813825.1 Pyrinomonadaceae bacterium
GCCCCAACTCGCCGCCTGAATCAGCGGCGGATGAAACGCCTGCGAGTAGCCGACGGCGTTCCACAGTTGCCCCGTCACGCCGAGCCGCGCCCACTCCTGCGCCGCCCACAGGAAAGGAACCAACAGCAGCACCCTCCCGACGCCCCAGCGCGTCGATAGTCGCCACAGCGCCAACGCGAAGAGTCCGGGAAACAATCCGGCGACGAGGGTCAGCGGCGCAAGCAGCACAAAGGCGAGCCAGCGCGGGATGCCGCCGTAATGAATCATCGAGTGCGTCAGCCACCAGCACGAGCCGTAGAAGAAGAGCGTGCCCGTCGTCCAACCCAGTACGAACGCTTGCGGCGCGCTCATCTGGCGACGATGCACGATGGCGAAGATGAGGGGGACCAGTGCGACCCACGCCAGCGGCCAAAGGTCGAAGTCGGGGAAGGCGAGAATCAGCAGCAGTGCCGACAGGACGGCGAGTAGCCATTGGGCGGGCGCGGGACGACTCGCACGCAGCCACGCCGGCCAACTCCTTCGTGTCCGCCGCCCGGCCATCGGCGTGTCGAGGGTGAAACTCTCTTGCACGGGCGCGAGTGTAGCAGAGCAGCGAGGCCGGGCGGGAACGCACAGTTGAGAAATTTATGAGCGGCGAAAATTTTTTTACGGTTGCGTCAGCTACACGTCCTCGTGCGGTAAAGCAGTTGACGTTCAACGTAAAAAGACAGAAATTTGTCACCCGCCGTGTGACAAATTTTGTCTCGCTGACACGCACCGGCGGGCGAAGCGGCGAGACATAGTATGTGCAGCAGTGGCGAAAGAATGGCGGGAAAAGAGCGGATGAAGAAAATAAGTCGCCTAAACGCGGGAGAACCCGGTCACGTGACCGGGTTCCTGTAAGATGTGATATTCGGTAGATGGCTCGGCGGGCGGCTGGCGCAGCGGCAGGCTGTGCTCAGAGAAGTGATGGCGGCGGGGTCACGGTTTAACTTCTTCCGTGCTTGCCAACTTGCCTAGAAGCACCTCGCGTGCCACAAAAGCGATTTCAGGAAATTGTCTCACCCGCTTTCCAGTTTTGGGAGTTGCGAAAACAAGATCGGCCGTTGATCAGTGCGGCTCTTCCACCTCAAGCAAATGACCTCGCGTTCCGACGACGCGCACCGTCGCGCCCTGCCGCACCAACTCGCCCGTCCGCGTTCGCGCCCGCCACAACTCACCGCCGACGAGCACCGCGCCCTCCGGCTCAAGAGCTTTCTCGACGAAGGCCGACCGGCCGAGCAGTTGCGGATCGCCGCTCCCCGCTTTTTTGTGTCTTGAGAGCGCCGCGACGAAAGCGATGAGAGCGAGGAGCAGACAGGAGAAAATGCCGGCGGCAACGATCATGACGGAGGACAACATAGATACTAATGAATGTCAGGGCGGAAGAATGACTTAGAGTAACCCCTCGTTCATCCTTCCGCCCTCATCCTTCGTCCTTACTTCGCCCCGGTCTCGACCTGCCGGTGGAGCGCAAGGGCTTCCTGATTGTTCGGATCGATCTGCATGGCGGAGCGGGCGTGCGTCATAGCCTGCGAGCGGTCGCCGCGTTCGAGGAAGATGCGCCCCAACAAAACGTGCGCGTCGAGCAGTTTCGAGTCCCAGAAGATCGCGGTCTTCAGCGAACTGATCGCGCGGACGAGGTCGCCGCGCCGCTGGTAGATGCGCCCGATCAGCAAGTGCGCTTCGGCGTTCATCGGTTCGATCATTAAGACGCGGTTCAGTTCGGGCAGCACTTCGTCGTCGCGGCCAGCGTCGTAAAGCCCTCGCGCGTTGACGAGCAAGTCCTGCGTGTTAAGGCCGGACTCTTCGGCCTGCGGCGTATGCACCTTGAGGGCCTCTAAAAGATCGAAGTTCGGGTTAAGGCGGAGCGGCAATTCGGTCGTTGCCTGAGATTTCTGCCACTCGGTTTGGAGGCGCGCGTAATTCGGCAGATACTTGCGCGCCTCGTTGTCGGCGTCGGCGGCGGCTTCCGTCTTGCCGACGCGCTCCAAGCTTTTGGCGTGCAGGAAAAGCACTTCGCCCGCACGCGGATTCAGGGTCCGCGCCGCGCGCAACTGTTCTTCCGCCGCGGCGTGCTGACCCGCGAGCGTCAGCGCGTAGGCGTAGTTGTAGCGCACCGCATCGTCATCAGGTGCCGTGTCTTTAGCGCGCTCCAGAAGCGCAATGGCTTGCTTTAACAGCCGCTCGCGTTCCGCCGGTTTCTGTTCGACGCGCGCGGCGGCCGTCGAGAGCGCGCCCGCATTGTTGTAGATACCGGTCAGCGGCATGTCGGACGTGAGCGGCATGATCGCGCCAAGCGCGCTGACCAGATCGCCCAACTTCCAGTAACTCAGCGCGGCGTAAAAAGCCGACTCGTTATAGTGCGGGTCTTTCTTCTGCAACCGCGCGTAATACTCGGCGGCACGTTTCCAGTCTTCCTGCTTGAAGTAGAGATTGCCCAACTCGAAAGCGGCTTGCGGATAGACCGCTCCGGCGTTGTCCTTCGCGTATACCTTAAGCGCGTTCTGCAAATAGTTCGAGCGTTTCTCGCGGTCGTCAGTCATCACGCCTTTGGCGAAACTTTCGAGCGCGCGCGGCGGCACTTTGGTCGCCTGCGCGACGATCTGGTTGCGCGAGAAGGGCAAGGTGTTGTCGCGTTGCGCGAGAATCTGATAGGCGAGCGTCCCCTGCATGTTTTGCATGTTGATGAGCGCGCCGCCGAAGTCGTAAGGGTGCCACGCCCAAGCCCCTTCGCGCGTCAACTCGCCGGCGTGGCGGCCTTCGTTGACGCGGATCACGCGCACCGTGCCGCGCAACTCCGAGAGCGCTTTGTCGTCCGGCTTGGCCGTTACGTCGTAAGTGCCGAGAATGACGATGGAGGCTTTTGTTTCGCGTGCGATCTTAATGGCGGTGGCGCGCGACGGCACGGAGGCGAGCGGCAGGCGCAGGCGCTGGTAAGTCAACTCGCGCTCGTCGGTCGAGACGACGCGCACGCCGGGGACGTTCAGCAGTTCACTCAGCGCGTCGGCGAAACTCGCGCCGATCCAGTTGTACTCTTTAAGCGCCGAGTTGTTCTCAAACGGCAGCACGACGATCACGTCTTGCCCTAGGACCGGCGTTTGCGCGGCGAGGCGCGCAGGCGACAGCGCGAGCAGCAGCAAGGCGAAGACGAGGACGGACGCGAAAATATTATTTTGAAAAATCATAACGAAAACCTTCGGGAGCGAAAAAAAACGAAAGCCGCCGGCGCGTTCGTTGGTGCGCGGCGCGGACGGCCTCTGCTTCGGCTTCACGGGAGCGCGACCCGACGCACGGAATATTGGCGTCCCAGACGGAAGTCGAATCCGTATCGCCGCCGTGAAAGTCCGTGTGAAGCACATTGTATGAATTGGCAAGGACTTGCACAAGCTCGCTTATCTTCCGCCTTTTCAAACAGATAAGATAGATGTCGGAAGCCCCGGTTAGGATGCATTCGTAGCAGTTCATCAACTCTTTTGTTACCATGTCGTTACCCGAAATGTGCGAGGGTTTCACTTTTAGATACGGCCAGAATGGCTACTATATCCCGACGACGTCCAAAATTAACACTAGCCCGCAACGAAAATAAGTATGCTCACCGCACGCTTTGAAGACGCTCTCATTTATGCTGCCCGATTGCACTCCGCTCAAGTCCGTAAAGGCACGAACACACCGTATCTCGCACATCTGCTTGGCGTCGCGAGTATCGCCCTCGAAAATAGAGCTGATGAAGACGAGGCGATAGCGGCGCTGCTCCATGATGCCATCGAAGATCAAGGCGGAGCGGTCACAAGAGAAGAAATACGCCGGCGGTTCGGCCAGCGTGTGGCGGAGATCGTTGATGGCTGTACGGATGCGGAGACAATCCCGAAACCTCCTTGGCGCGCTCGTAAGGAGACGTACATTCAGCACCTCGCGCTGGCTTCGCCATCCGTGCGATTAGTGTCTGCCTCCGACAAGCTGTACAACGCGCGGGCCATTCTTCTCGATTACAGAGTCTTAGGCGAAGAATTATGGCGGCGTTTCACGGGCGGGCGGGCTGGAACATTATGGTACTACCGCGCGCTCGTCGAAGCATACAGAGCGCACGGCTCGTCGCCTCTACTGGACGAACTGGAGCGCACGGTCGCGGAACTCGAACGACTTGCTTCACAGCCACCAATGGCAACTTAAGAGTCGTGCGCGTGAAAGAACAAGCGGACATCCATTTCACAATCATCTAACGACAACGGTGAAACCTACACCGAGGCTGCCCTGTGCGGCGAGCAATTAATTCTCCTGCACAATCAAGGCAAACTGCTAACGCTCGCGGCTTAACAACCTCTCTCAGTCGCTCTTGCCGGAGGGTCGTGTGTCTTTGAAAGGGTCCAAAAGCAGAAACAGCCGCGAGGGCGGCTGTTTCTCAAGGGATTTAGTTGGCGTCCCGTACGGGAGTCGAACCCGTGTCGCCGCCGTGAAAGGGCGGTGTCCTAGGCCACTAGACGAACGGGACATTCTGCTTGAACACAAGTGCAGACAACTTACCGTAACGCCTGAGCGAGTGTCAAACCGCACGCGCCGGCCACGACGGCGCAGGGTTATAGCCTGTTCCACGCGCGTGAAAAGTGCGCTCGAAAAATGACAGGAAGAAGAACACAGGCGCGAATACTCCGTCTCAATCCGCCGTCATCGCTTCCGTGAAGCCAAGGCTTCCACTATATTTAGACCACACGCTCTGACAGTTTGATTCGCCGTTTCGGACTATGATTTCAAGCTATGCGATGCTCGATCCGCGCTCGCCTGACCGGGCGGCGGCGCGCGGCAAGTGCGCGTTGGGAATCATGATCAAAGCGCCCCGCGCGGGAGCTTCCAAGACGCGGCTGGCCCCACCGCTCGCGCTCGCGGAGTCGGCCGCCTTGAGCGTCTGTTTTCTGCGCGACACGGCGCAAAATATCCACGAAGCCGCCGGCATGTCAGGAGTGGCGGACGGCGTCGCCGTCTATACTCCGGTCGGCGCTGAAGCGGCGTTTGACGAACTGCTGCCAGACCACTTCCGGTTACTGCCGCAACGCGGCGAATCCTTCGGCGAACGCCTCTATTATGCAGCGGAGGATTTTATGCGGCTCGGTTACGCCGCCTGTTGCCTGATCGATTCCGACAGCCCGACGCTGCCGCGCGCGGCGCTCGTCGCGGCCAGTAATCAGCTCGCGCGGCCGGGCGACCGCGTCGTGCTCGGCCCGGCGGACGACGGCGGCTATTACCTCATCGGCCTCAAACGGGCGCACCGCAAACTATTCGAGGAAATTACATGGAGCACCGATCTGGTGCTGGCGGAGACTATCGAACGCGCTGAAGAAATAAAGCTGGAAGTCGAACTGTTGCCCGCGTGGTACGACGTTGATGATCAAACGACGTTGGCGCGACTGTGCGAAGAGTTGTTCGCGGGAACGATGCCGAACTCGATTGACGCCGCCCCGCCGCAAGGGTATCAAGCGCCGCACACGCGGGCTTTCCTCTCCGCGCTGCTCGAAAGGGAAGGCCGCGCGCGCATCTGGCCTATGGTCAGCGCCAAGTCCGAATCGCCGGCGGAGATTCTCCGGTGAAGGATTTCGACGGCGCACAGCCACCGCCGCAACAATCGCGGCCGGCAAGCTGGAAGGGGACCAATCCGGCGCTCGCCGTCCTCGGCGTGGCGTCGCTGTTGCTTTACGGCTACGGTTTGACGCTGGAAGGCACAGGCATTCAGTACATCACTTGGTTCATCAAACTCGCCTGCGTGCAGGGCGTGCTCTGCTCCGTCGCCGCGTGGCTCGTGTGGCGTGCGCCCGCCGCGCGCCGGACGCTCTGGCTCGTCGTCGTCTTTGCCGCGCTCTTTCGCCTCGCCGTGCTGTTCGCGCCGCCGCTCCAGTCCGACGATATTTACCGCTACATCTGGGACGGCCGCGTGCAGGCCGCCGGCATCAATCCGTATCGTTACATCCCCGCCGATCCGGCGCTCGCACATTTGCGCGACGAGGCGATTTACCCGCGCATCAACCGCCGCGACTACGCGCCGACCATTTATCCGCCCGTCGCTCAAGCGATCTTTCTGTTGGTCACGCGCGTCAGCGAAAAGATGACGTGGATGAAAGTGGTGCTCGTCGTCTTCGAGGGCGCGGGTCTGTGGGCATTGGCCGCGCTGCTCACGTCGTTCGGCGTGCCGCGCCAGCGCGTACTCTTGGCCGCGTGGCATCCGCTACTCGTCTGGGAGATCGCGAACAACGGACATTTGGACGCGCTCGTGATCTTCTTCGTCGCGTTGGCGTTGCTCGCCCGGCACCGCGAGCGCGACGCGGCGACGGGCTTTCTGCTGGCCTGCGCGACGCTCGTTAAATTCTTTCCCTTGCTTCTCTTACCCGCGCTCTACCGGCGCTGGGATTGGCGAATGCCGACGGCTTTCGTCGCCACCGGCGCGCTCGCCTACGTACCGTATTTGAGCGTCGGGTTCACGAAAGCTCTGGGCTTTTTGTCGGGCTACGCCGCCGAGGAAGGCTTAGAGAGCGGCGAGCGGTTTTTTATTTTGAGCCTCGCGCGCCAAATGTTCGGGCCAGCGGCAGTGCCGGACACGGCTTACAAACTTTTTGCTTTGATCGTGCTCGGCGCGCTCGCTCTCTGGATAGTTTTTCGTCGCGACGCGCGAAAGGACAAGGGCGGCTTTGCTCGCGACGCGGCGTGGCTGGCCGTCGCCTTCACTGTGCTGCTCTCGCCGCATTACACTTGGTACTTCGTCTGGCTCGTGCCGTTCCTCTGTTTCGTGCGTGGCTTGAGCTTGGTTCCTCTGTTCTGCTTAACAGTGGCGAGCTTCGTCCTCTACGGCACTTGGCTCGGCGACAAGCCCGACGACATGCTCAGGCTGAACTCGATTTTGTATTTGCCGGCCGCCGCGCTCGGCTTCATTGTCTGGCTCGCGCGACGTGTCCGCCGTCAGGAAACAATTTGAACGCACCTTCCCCTGACCATCATGAGCAAACGTGTGGCTAGATTGATTGGCTTCGCGGCGCTGGGGGCGCTCGCGCTGGCAATTGGCGGCTACCTGCTCGGCGTCGTCGCTGGCCTCGGCCTGACTTGGTATAACAACCACCTGCTGAGCGACACGGCGCCGCAGGGCAGTTATCTGTTCTGGGCGCATTTCATGGGACAGTTGTTTGCATTCTTTTCGTGGCCGGTCGGTATCGTCTGCGGCCTGCTCTACGGCCTGCGGCGAAAGGGACCAGACGCCGTCTGATCGATTCACGAAATTTCCAACGAAGGGTTTAAGGCTTTATGACGAACACAGGCAAGCGCGCGCTCGTCACCGGCGGCGCGGGATTGATCGGCTCGCACGTCGCCGACTTGTTGCTGCGCGAAGGCTGGTCAGTGCGGATTCTCGACAATTTGGAGCCGCAGACGCACCGCCACGGCCGGCCGGCGTGGATACCGACTGAGGCCGAGTTTGGTGAAGGCGACATCCGCGACCGCCACACCGTCCGAGCCGCTCTTGATGGCATCGACTTCATCTTTCACCAAGCGGCCTACGGCG
>JACCRA010000051.1 GCA_013813825.1 Pyrinomonadaceae bacterium
GAGCAAGGGAGAGTAGGGTGAGCCACGGTTCGCCCTTCTCTTTGTCTTGGGTATACGCAACAGCGATATGACGCGGCGCGGGCCGCGCCGGAATTATGGGCAGAGGCGTGAGCGGTTCTAAATGACGGATTGCTATGAAAGGGCGTAGGCGGCAAGCGCGCCGACACAAAAACTATACTAGTCGGTTATTAAAAGGTGACGCAACCAATTTTATAATGCAGGCTCAATAATGTTCATAACAGCGGCGGCTGGGCCCTTCCCGCGTTTGCTGGCGGGCGGTGCCAACTTCACAGGCACCACCATTATTTATAGTTGAGTTCTCGCTAACGAAGCTGACGAGGAATATGGAACAGAGCTTTGGACAATCTAACTTTGCCTCCGACGTGGCGCCTGTCGCGGCGGCGAGCGCGCCCGATCTGGTTTGTCTCTCGCACCTGCGTTGGGATTTCGTGTACCAACGGCCGCAACATTTGTTGAGCCGCTTCGCGCGACGGGGGCGGGTCTTTTTCGTCGAAGAGCCGGTGTTCGGAGAGCACCCGCCGCACCTCAATGTCAGTCAGCGGGAGGCCGGTCTGTGCGTCGTCGTGCCGCGTGTGCCGCACGGCCTCGCGGGCGAGGCGCTGGAAGACGCACAGAGAGATTTGCTCGGACAGTTATTCGCCACAGAGGGGATCGCAGATCACATTCTTTGGTACTACACGCCGATGGCGCTCGGTTGGACACGCCATCTCCCCGGGCGAGCGCTCGCGGTTATTTACGATTGCATGGACGAGTTGTCGGCGTTTAAGAATCCGCCACCCGCTTTGCAGTCGCGCGAAGCCGAGTTGTTTGGGTGCGCCGACCTGATCTTTACCGGTGGTCAGAGTCTGTACGAAGCGAAACGCGAAAAGCATCCGCAGGTCTATTGCTTTCCTTCGAGCATTGACGTGCCGCACTTCGCGCAGGCTAGAGGCATCACGGAAGATCCGGCAGATCAGTCGAGCATCGCCCACCCGCGCCTCGGCTTCTTCGGAGTTATTGACGAGCGGCTGGATCGCGAGTTGTTAGACGGCGTCGCCGCGGCGCGACCCCGTTGGCAGTTGGTGATTATTGGTCCCATCGTCAAGATCGATCCGGCCGAACTGCCGCGCCGCCCGAACATTCATTACCTCGGCGCGAAGAGTTATCAAGAACTGCCGGCGTATCTGTCGGGCTGGGACGCAGCGCTGCTGCTCTTCGCGCGCAACGAATCGACGCGCTTCATCAGCCCGACGAAGACGCCGGAATATCTGGCTGCTGGCCGCCCCGTCGTCTCGACTTCGATCCGCGACGTGGTGCGTCCCTACGGCGAGATGGGCTTGGTGCGGATCGCGGACACGGTGGATGAGTTCGTCGCGGCCGTCGAACGCGCGCTCGTCGAAGATGCCGCACAGCGTCTGCGCGAGGTCGATGCCCTCCTCGCACAAATGTCTTGGGAGCGGACATGGGGACGGATGAGGGAATTACTGGAGGATGTTATGCAGACTCGGCGCAAGGCGATTGCCAGGGTAGCGTCAGCCGCGACGACAGCTTGAGGCAGCAACCGGTTCAGCCCTGCCGTCACCTTTATCATTTGGGGCGAGAGGCATTAAAAATTCAATAAGTCGAGGGGATTGAGATGTTTGATTATTTAATTGTCGGAGCCGGCTTTGCCGGCAGTGTGCTGGCTGAGCGATTGGCGAACGGCTCAAATAAGCGAGTCCTGATCTGCGACAAGCGCCCACACATCGGCGGCAACGCCTACGATCACTATAACGATGATGGCATTCTCGTTCACAAGTACGGCCCTCACATTTTTCATACCAACTCGCGCGAAGTCTTCGAGTACCTCTCGCGCTTCACCGAGTGGCGCTCGTACCAGCATCGCGTGCTGGCGCATGTGGACGGGCAACATGTCCCGATCCCGATCAACCTCGACACAATCAACCAACTCTACGGCCTTAACCTGACGGCTTTCGAGGTGGAAGAGTTTTTTAAGAAAGTGGCGGAGCCGTGCGAGAAGATTCGCACTTCGGAAGACGTAGTGGTGAGCACGGTCGGACGCGAGTTATACGAAAAGTTCTTCCGCAACTACACGCGCAAGCAGTGGGGCTTGGACCCGTCGGAGTTGGACGCCTCAGTGACGTCGCGCGTGCCGACGCGCACCAACCGCGACGACCGCTATTTCACCGACACGTATCAGGCGATGCCGCTTCATGGTTATACGCGCATGTTCGAGCGGCTGCTGGATTCGCCGAACATCAAGATCATGCTGAATTGCGACTACCGGGAAATCGAGCGCGACATCCAGTTCCGCGAAATGATCTACACGGGACCAGTTGATGCTTACTTCGACTACCGCTACGGAAAACTGCCGTACCGCTCGCTGGAATTTAAGCACGAAACGCACTCGACCGCGCAATTCCAATCCGCGCCGGTCGTCAATTACCCGAACGAGCAGGCTTACACGCGCGTCACCGAATTTAAGTACTTAACCGGGCAGGAACACAACAAAACGAGCATCGTCTACGAATATCCGCAAGCCGAAGGCGACCCGTATTATCCGATTCCGCGCCCTGAAAACGCCGATTTATATACGAAATACAAGGCGTTAGCCGATACGCAGACGGGCGTGCATTTCGTCGGACGCCTTGCGACGTATAAGTATTACAATATGGATCAAATCGTCGCTCAGGCTTTAACCGTCTACGGCAAAATCGTCGGAATGAAGCGCAAGGAAGCGGCAAAGACGATTGTCGCCAAAACGGAAACGAAAATTTCCGTGCCTGCATATCAAATTCCAAAGCCGAACGGCAATGGAAACGGAAAGTCTTTGCCGACTTTGAGCTAAGAACTAAGCATTGCCCTTCAGCGAAAAGAATTTTGCTCAAGGGCAGATATGGATGCGAACGAATTTTTTTATAAGTCGAGATTTCAGCTTTGAAATCTCGACTTAAATTTTTCCGTCCGAAATACAAATGGAAAAGGTCTTTTAGTAAAAAGGATAAATATGGAAAAAGTAATCG
>JACCRA010000066.1 GCA_013813825.1 Pyrinomonadaceae bacterium
TCGGTGAGTGCGATATTAAGAACCCGCCGTCTCGCCGCCGCGTACAGAGACGGTGTATGATGCTCACCGCTTCGGGCTTGGCGCTGGCGTTGGACGGAAGCGCACTGGCTGTCATGTAGAACCATCGTATAACTGCTGAAAATCGTTTCGGAAAATCTGCACGCACTTGTCTTCGAGTTTGACGACATGCCTCGATTGACGTTTGTTCAGTCTTATCGATTTGCGTTCACCGGCGGTCGTCGCGACTGGCCCGAACAGCAAGCTGCTCTCAAATCTGCGGCGCAGGGCAATCATTTCACTTCTCGTCTTTGAAACTCTCTGGAGGAGACGCACATGCAAATCGGTCGTTACAAGTTAGGCCCCGGCGCAATTATTCTGATCGTGCTCGTGATGCTCGGACTGGTCTATGCCGGCGTCAGTCAGCTTGGGATTCTCGAAAAGCTGAAGCCGGACGTTGCCAACGACAACAAGCAGGGCGGCATCGTCCTCGCCGGGCGCGAGAAACTGGAAGAGATCGCGATTAAGGATTTGCCGCCGTCGCAGGTCAAGCCGCCGGAGCGCACCACCGATAACCCCGAAGTGACGATTGGCATTTGGACGTGGCAGACCGTCAGCGGCATCATCGACGCCGTCGGCGGCCCCGGTAAATCTGGCGAGCACCCGGACAGTTGCCTCGCGCAGGCGGGCATCACGAACACGCGGCTCGTCGTCGAGAACGACACCTCGAAGCAGGTGCAGGCGCTCGCCGCCGGGCAGATGCAACTGGTAACGACGACGGGCGATCAGTCGGCGGTGGACATCGCGGGCGCGAACGCGCTGCTGCGTGGCAACAAGTCGAAAGTTATCTGGTCGAGCGGCTATTCGTTCGGCGAGGACTGCGTCATCGGCCCCGAATCTTGGAAGCGCGATCCGCAACTCGCGCGCGGCGCGGTGGTCGTCACCGCCGTGCCCTACTGCGACTGGAACGTGACCGTCAATTGGGCGGCGGACAACCAGATTCCCGTCAACCCGGACGAGCAGATTTACGATCCGCAGGCGATCAACTTCGTCAACGCGGTCGATCACATCGAGGCTTCGCAGAAGTACATCACTAACGCGAAGGTGGCGCTCAGAAACCGCGCCAGCGGGCGCACCGAGCAGTTTCCGATTGACGCCGTCGCGACGTGGACGCCCGGCGACGTGACGGCGGTGCAAAACCGCCCGACGATCAATTACAAGGGCAAGGAAGAGAAGGCGCAGAAAATCGTCTCGACCAAAGAGTACAGCTACATGATGCCGCACATCCTGTTCGGCAACGAGGACTGGCTCAGGCAGCATCGCTCTTACGTGACGACGCTCTTGCGCTGCGTCGCGCGCTCGAACGAGCGCATCAAGACCGACGAGGGTTATTTCAGGGATCGCGTCGCGGCGTTGAACGCGCTGGTCTTCAACTTGGAAGGCTTGGGGCAGACGTTCTGGAACAAGTATTTCAAGGGCCAGACGGAGAACGGCGTGCCCCTCGGCGGCTCGCGCGTTAACAGCATCGCCGACGTGCGCCATCTCTTCGGCCTCGACGGCAACCAGCCCATCGACCGCAGCATCTTCGGCATCACTTACACGGATCACGCGAAGCGCCTGCAACAGCTTTTGCCGCAACGTCTGGAAACTTACGCGCCCGTGGCGCAGGTCGTGGATTTGAGTTTTATTCGCGACATCACCGACGAGCGTAGCGCCGCGCCGGTCTATCAAGCGAAGTTTGAGGAAGGCCAGAATACCGGTACAGTCGTCAAGGCCAACTATCAGATCACCTTCGATTCCAGTTCGGCCAAAATCAAGCCCTCGGAAACGGCGCGCCTGACGGAGATTCGTAATCTTCTGATTCGCGCCAACGACACGAAAGTGGTGATCGAGGGCCATACCGACAACGCCGGCGACGCGGGGACCAATTTGAAACTCTCGCAGGATCGTGCCCGCTCGGTCTGGCAATGGCTGCGACAGTCCGACCCTTCGGGGATCAACATCAACGACGCGCGCCTCGAAGGCATCGAGGGTTACGGCCCCTACCGCCCGATGCCCGGCAACCAGAACCGCGACGACGCGGAAAAGGCCGCCAACCGGCGCGTGGTGATTATTTTGAAGTAGCCTTGGTACGCAAACGGTCGGAGGGGTTTTGTCCCGTAGGGACATGTGAGAATAGCCCAGCGATTAATCGCTGGGTCATGAGTGGCTTGCATTTCAAGTCCCGGAGATACCGTCTTGTCTGTCAAGCGGCATGAGCATAGTTGGGGTCGAACGGCTTGCGGCTCTTGAGCACGCCGTAGGCGAGATGCAACAGCTTTCGCATCGCGGCTCCGACTTGCACCATCGGGGGCTTGCCCCGCGCGGCTAAACGCAGACACAAGGCGTTGACCACCGGATTGTAGCGTTTGGCGACCACCGCCGGTAAATACAACGCCTTGCGGACTCTGGCGTTGCCGGTCTTGGACAAGCGCGGACGACCGCGCACCGAGGTGCCAGACTCGCGCTGCTGCGGTGACAGCCCGGCGTAGGCGGCGGCTTGCCGGGCACTCTTGAATTCTTTTAACTGCACGACCTCGGCGAGCAAGCGCGCGGCGGTGCGCGCCCCAACACCCGGAATGGAGACGAGCAACGCCGCATCGGCACGCAGCCCCGGATGCTGCTCAATGTGGCGCGGGATGGCCGCTTCGACTTCGGCGAGTTGCCGCTCCAGATGCTCGATGAGCGTGGCGAGGGAGTCGCGCACCAGCGCACTGGTGGCCGTCTCTAACTGGTTGAGGTGCTGTTGGCGGGCGGCGGCCAACACCTCGAAGTGACGCACCAACGCCTGCAACTCGCTGATGTCAGGGGCGGGCGGCGTCCACCCTGCCGGGACTTGGGTGAGACAGAAGCGGGCAATCAGTTCGGCATCCGTCTTGTCGGTCTTGGTGCGTGTGAGCCGACTCTTGCCATAGTCGTGGATGCGCGCCGGATTGACGAGGCTGACGTGGTGCGGCGCGTCATGGAGGTGACGGGCGAGGGCGTTGGCATAGGTTGACGTGGCTTCGAGGCACGCATGGAGGCCGTCGGTGGTGGCGAGATGTTTCGCCAGCCACTGTGCGAGTTGAGCGAAGCCGGTCGCCGAGTTGGGGAAGCGTTGGCGATGGCGCAGGCTGCCATCGGGGCGGATGAGGCAGGCGTCAAAGGTTAGTTTCGCGATGTCGATACCAAGCACTGGATGGGTCATGCGTACAAGTCTCCCAGTCTGTGAATAGTTGGGGCGGGTGCCCGGGGTCCACCTTGTGTATGCAAGCTCAACGGCAAGGGCCGTGGCTTTAGATACCGTGCGACCTCGGCGGAGCACCACAGGTGCGGAAAGCGACCTGATCTCCGGGACAGACTCTGAAGGTCATGAGGGACGACACAGGTTGCCGCTTTCCGCCTACATCCTGTCGTCACAGAATGCAGAAATCAACATACAAGGGACGATTGGAAAATCAATGTGGCCGCCCTTTCCAATCGTCCCTCCGGGACTTGATTTCATGAATGGTGCTTACCCAGCGATTAATCGCTGGGCTATTATCAATCGCTCCTGACGGGGCTAAAACGTATAGTCAGTCTTGTTTCGCGGGGGACTTGGACATTGGCAACAGCAGCCTCAAAAATCTTCGGCGGACAACCGCCCAAAGGTGCGTACCTGCAAGCTGTCCGCCTGATCGGCAATCCGGGCGCGTTCGTGCGCGCCAACTTGATCTTGATCTGGCTCGCGCTGTTCGTGCTGGTCTGGATTTTTAATCCGATCAAGGCGATGCCGTACCCGTCGGAGATTTGGCAAACGCTCGGCGAGATGTGGCGGCTGCAAGGTTCGCAAGGGTTGGTTTATAACACTTACGTGACGCTGAAGCTGAACGTCGTCGGGTTGCTCTACGCGACTATCATCTCGCTCGTCATTGCTTACCTGAGCGTCGTGCCACTGTTCCAGCCTTTTAACAAAACGGTGCAGTGGCTGCGCTACATTCCGATTGTCGGCTTCAACCTCGTCTTCCTGACGCTGTTCACCATCGGCTGGCCGATGAAGGTGGCGATGCTTACAGTCGGGATGTCGTTCTTTCTCGTGACGAGCATGACGGGCGTGATCGCGTCGATCCCGCCTCTCAAGTTTGAACTGGCGCGCGTCTTGGGCTACAGCGACTGGCAGACTTTTTATCGCGTCATCGTGCGCGGCACCGCGCCGCAAATGATCGACATGATCGCGCAGAACGCGGCCATCGGCTGGGTGATGATCACGGCGATTGAGACTTACAACCGCACTGAAGGCGGCATCGGCAGCCAGATTTACGCCTATTCTTCCATCAATAATCTGCCGGCCGTCTATGCCTACCTGATCGTGATCGGCGTGATCGCGATTCTCGAAGACTGGCTGTTCGTGCTGCTCAAGCGCGCTCTGTTTCCTTACACGACCGTCGCGGAGAGGGCTTAACTAACGGAATGGCCGAACCAGAGAATGATGATACCTCGTGCCAACCCGGTCCGCTCGCGGGCGCGGCGGAACTGCACGAGCCGCTGCTCGTTGTCGAGAAGCTCGACAAGGGCTTTCGCTTGAACGACGGCTCGACGCTGCTCGTGCTGAAAGACTTTTCGTTGACGATCCGCGACATTAAGGATAAGCCGCAGATTGTCAGCCTGCTCGGCCCTTCGGGTTCGGGCAAGACGACGGCGCTGCGGATCATCGCCGGGCTTGACGAACCGACCGCTGGCTGCGTGCTGCTCACGGAGGGCGCGGGGAAGCCGCCCCGTCCCGTGCGCGTCGGCGATGTCGGTGTCGTGTTTCAGCGGTATCCGCTGTTTGAAGACCTCAACGTGTTCAATAACCTGATCGAGCCGGCGGTGCGCTCCGGCATGAGCCGGCAGGCGGCGAAGGACAAGGCGGCGCAACTCTTAGACGAGTTCGATATGTTGAAGCAAGGTTTAGCATGGCCGATGCAGCTTTCCGGCGGGCAGCGGCAGCGCGTCGCGATTCTGCAACAGCTCATGCAGGATCGGCACTTCATCATTCTCGACGAACCGTTCTCTGGCCTCGATCCGGTCAACATCATGAACGTCATCGAACTGCTGACGCGCACCGCCAACATGCACACATTGAACAGCTTCATCATCATCACGCACGACGTGACTTCCGCCCTCATCATCTCCGATCACGTCTTCCTGCTCGGGCGCGAGCGCGACGCGAAAGGACAACCCATTCCCGGCGCGCGCGTGATGAAGGAGTACGACTTGATCGCTGAGGGGCTGGCCTACCACCCGGAGGTCGAGGACCTGCCGCGTTTCTCTGAAATCCGAAAAGAGATTAAACTGGTCGAGTTCCCGAAGCTCTAGTCATCCAACGCTGAACGCACAGATAGGAGCAGCAATGAGCCAGATCGCAGAGCAAGTCCACGGAAAGTTCAAAGTCTTCGCCGGGCCGCTTCACGAAGACAATACCATCGGGCCACTGGCCAAAAACATTAGCCGGTTTGTGAGCGAGTCAGGCGTCGCCGCGAAATCAATCGGCGTCGAATATCTGGAATCGGCGGATCGCTTGATCATCACGCTCGGCTACCGTGACGACGAGCCGGGCTATCCGGTCAAAATCTCGTCCGTCTCGCTCGGCAAGATCGATGCGCTCGGCGACGACTTCGCGCAACTCGAAGGCGAGATGCAAAAGGCTGGCGCGCAATTTCCGAACATCATCTGCCACGAGCTGTATATCACCGACGAGCACGACTTCATGATGATTTTCATGACACACGAGGAACAGCAAGGATGAAGGATGAAGGCGGCGGGATGAAAATATAACTATTGATCCTTCTGCCTTCATCCTTGCTTTTGTTATGGCTGAAGAGCAAGACGGCAACAACACGGGCGCGATCAATTTCGTCAAGGAAGCCTTGAAGAGCGAGTGGAACCTCGGCTTCATTGGTGTGATGGCCTTTTTGATGTTCGTCGTCAACTTCTGGGCTTTTTTGCCGCTTTTAGTCGCCGGGCAACTCGGCGCGATGGTGCTCGCGCAGATGCCTATCGTTCAGCGTTATCTCAAGATGCGGAAGGTATGGGAGCGCAAGTCGGACGTTCAGGAGTCCGAGTCCAAAATCGTCAGCGCCCTCCCTACCGCGTATCAGGCCGACTTCCAATCCGTGCGCGCCCTTTGCGAAGAAATCGAGCGCCGCTCCGGCGAGCTAGGCACGGAGGGGACCAACCGGCTGCTGACCGACATCGTGGAAAAACTCTCTTCGTTTCGCTACGAGTACGCGCGGATGCTCAGGGCGCATCACCTGCTCTCGACGCGCAACTACCGCCAACTGCAACACACCCTTGCCCAGCAGATCACGCAGGCCGAAGCAGCGGTCGGGCGGGAAGAGTCGCGGCAGGTGCGTCACGCGCTGGCGCAGAATTTGAGCATCCTTAAGCAGCGCCTCGGTCGCAT
>JACCRA010000076.1 GCA_013813825.1 Pyrinomonadaceae bacterium
GTGCGACATTTTGCTCCGTCTCCTGCTTGTTGTATCGCGCCGCGTTATTTTTCGACCCCGACACCAACGCTTGAATCTCGACCAGCACCGGGCGCGTCCCCTCTATGCACGCCGTCACGATTGAGCCAGCGACGTTCAATGGTCGCTCCTGCAAAAACATCTGCGACGGATTCGCCACGGGGATCAATCCCGCGCCCGTCATCTCGAAGACGCCCAGTTCGTTCGCCGCACCAAAGCGGTTTTTGGTCGCGCGCACAATGCGGTGATTGTGGTGTCGCTCGCCCTCGAAGTAGAGCACTGTATCGACAATGTGTTCCAACGCCTTCGGCCCCGCAATCGAGCCGTCCTTCGTCACGTGCCCGATCAGAAAGACCGGCACGGTGCGATTCTTCGCGAGCATCAGAAACTGCCCCGCCACCTCGCGCACCTGCGAGACCGAGCCGGGCGACGATTCGATCTTCGATGAGAAGACAGTCTGGATCGAGTCGACGATCACCGCGCCGGGCTGCAACCGCTCAATCTCGTCGAAGATGTTTTCCAGCATCGTCTCCGGCAGCAGAAACAGATTGGCCGCCACGATTCCCAACCGTTCGCCGCGCATCTTAATCTGCCGCTCCGACTCCTCGCCCGAAATGTACAGCACACTGGTCCCCTGCGCGCTCAGCTTGTCGGCCACATCAAGGATCAAAGTGGACTTGCCGATGCCCGGCTCGCCGCCGAGCAGCACTAAACTGCCCGGCACGATGCCGCCGCCGAGGACGCGATCAAATTCGGTGACGCCGGACGAAATGCGCGCTTCGTCCTGCGACTCAATGTCGGCATAAGCGACCGGTTTCACCTCGCGCAGGCGAAAGCCGCCACGCGCGGCCAACCCTTTTGGCGCGGTGGCGGCGCGTTCTTCCGCATAAGTATTCCACTCGCCACAGTCCGGGCACTTGCCCAGCCACTTACGCGACTGGTGCCCGCATTTTTGACAGACGTAAATTGTCGCTGCTCCCTTTGCCATCATTCGTTTTCCAAATTCGTTTGTAACATCTCTCAAGCCGCAGAGTCTCATTATGCCCCGGAGGGACAAAGAGGGTCACTCGCTTGACCGCGACACCACCCTCTTCCGTTGCGGCATAACGATCCCGGCGTACTCGTTAAGCTGTCCCCGAATCACGTCAGCCCGCAACTGATCCAACTCGGCCGTCAAGGTCTCGGCCAGTTCCTGCGTCACTGTTTTGGGCTGGAAGTCTTCTCCCGCGTTCAACCTCTGTAATGCGCCGACGCGCGCGAAGGCTTGGGGCTTGAACTCGTCCAGAAACTCGTAGCGCAACGCGACCGGCGCGGCATAGGCGACGCCCGCGCGCTTGATAATGTGGGCGACGCCGTTAAAGAATTTAAGCGGCCGCGTGTCGCTGGGCCGCGTCTCGCCCTGCGGAAAAATCCAGAGGGCGCGCTCCGTGCCGCGTAACAGTCCGGCCGCGTACTCGACGCTCTGCGCCGCCGCGCGCGGGCTTTCGCGCACGACCGAGAACGCACCCAGCCGTCGGAACAGCGGGTACTCGCGCAGTTGCTTCTCTTCCATCATCGCGAACTGTTCGAGTCGGCACACGCGCCCGAGTTGGAAGATCACGAGGGCGTCCCACCAACTCGAATGATTGGCGTAGAGAATCAAAGGCGCGTCGCGCGGCCAATCGCGCATCTTCTCTAGCCCCGCCACGCGCAAACTCTCGAACCGCCGCCTGATCAGATGGCGGTTGTAAACGGCAAACACGCGCTCGAACCACGCGCTCTTTCGTGCGGGCAACATGAAAGGGATGAGGGATGAGGGATGAGGGATGAGGATGAGTAAAGCAGATGCCTTTACCCATCAGTCATCTCTCATCAGTCATCACTTCTTTGATCTTTTCCGCCGGGCGGGCTAGTACGGCGCGCGGGCCGCGCTCGACGATGGGACGTTGGAGTAGTTCGGGACGCTCGACGAGGAGGCGGATAATCTCGTCGTCCGTCAACACGCGCCGGCCTACATCCAGTTCGCGATAGGCCGGCTCATTAGTGCGTAACAACGCGCGCGGCGCGATTCCCATTTTGCCGATCAACTCGCGCAGCTTCGCCTCGCCCAGCGGCTCAATGATGTAATCGACCTTCTCGTAATCAACGCCGCTCTCCCGGAGCAGCCGGTCAACTTCGCGACACTTCGTTCACGTCGGCTTTTGGTAGATGGTGATCTTCATAGCTTTCAGCTTTCAGCTTTCAGCTTTCAGCCCCTGACTAACTCCATCTTGAACGTCGAATCGTCTGAGCGATTCGGCAATATGTTTTAGCTGCTGGCTGATAGCTGATAGCTGAATGCTTCTCAGGGAAATATCCCGCGCACGCGCGTTGCTTCGGCGACGCGGCTGATGGCGAGGATGTAAGCACCGGTTCGCATGTCGGTGTCGTGCTGTTGTGCAATCGCGTGAACCGCGTCGAAGGCGGCGCGCATCGTCTTTTCGAGCGCCTCGTTGACTTGGCCTTCCGTCCAGAAATAGGAGTATTGATTCTGCACCCATTCGTAATAGCTGACGGTCACGCCGCCCGCGTTGGCGAGAATGTCGGGAATGAGCAAGACGCCGCGTTCAGCCAACTCGCGATCCGCGCCGGGCGTTGTTGGGCCGTTCGCCAGTTCAGCGATAATCCGCGCCTTGACGTTTCCCACGTTCGCCAGCGTGATACTGTTTTCGAGCGCCGACGGCATCAGGATGTCACAATCAACCTCTAATACTTCCAGCGGCGCAATCTCTTTCGCGCCTTTCAATCCTTGCAAAGAATTGGTCTCCGCCTTGTGCCGGAGCGCCGCTTGCACGTCGATCCCGCCTTCGGCATAGACGCCGCTGTGCGAATCGGCCAGCGCAACGACACGCGCGCCATCAGCCGCGACGAGCCGCGCGAAGTTCGCGCCCGCGTTCCCGAACCCATGCACCGCGATGCGCGCCGCGCTTAACTCAATCCCTTTCACGCGGCACGCCTCGCGTAGCGCGTAGAGACCGCCGCGCGCGGTGGCTTCGGCGCGCCCCTGCGAGCCGCCGAGCGCCACGGGTTTGCCCGTCACCACGCCCAACTCCGTGTGCCCGCGGATCATCGAGATGGTATCCATGATCCACGCCATCGTCTGCTCGTCGGTATAAACGTCGGGCGCGGGGATGTCGCGGTCGGGACCAATGATCGGCGCGATCTCGAAAGCGTAACGACGTGTCAGCCGCTCCAGTTCATTGCGCGACAGCGACTTCGGATCGCAAATCACGCCGCCCTTCCCGCCGCCGTAAGGGATGCCGACGGTCGCGCATTTCCAAGTCATCCACGCCGCCAGCGCCTTCACCTCGTCGAGCGTCACTTGCGGATGAAAGCGGATGCCGCCTTTGGCCGGCCCGCGCGCGATGTTGTGCTGCACGCGATAGCCCTCGAAGACGCGCGTCTCGCCTCCGTCCAACTTCACCGGAATCGAGACGATGAGTTGCCGCTTCGCGTGCTTTAGCACTTGCCGCATCGATTCATCAAGTTGCAGGTAATCAGCCGCCCGCTCAAATTGCTGCATCGCGATCTTAAACGGGTTTAATTCTTCCTGCTGTTGCGGCGACGCATCTCGTCGCCCATCCGCCTGCTCTTCAGCCATCAGCAATATCCTCCACGACGAGAATCAAACCAGACAAAGATGCGAGAACGGCACCACCCGCTGGCAAAGAAATTGAGATCGAGAGTATGAGCATTTTTCGGGAACCGGCCACGCCGCGGCGGAGTCTAACATAGCGCGTCCGCTCCTTGTGACCCGTCGGCACCGGCAACTACAGAGAGGACCAATTGCGATGTTCAACCAACTCGTCGAATCCACCACGCACCGCGCCGATCTCAAACGGAAAGGCACTTTTTTCCTCGGCGCCTTTTTCTTTTACGCAATGTTGCTGACGACCGCTGGCATCGGCAGCATTTACGCTTACAACGTCCACCTCGACGACGTGAATGAAGAGATGACAACCATCCTCATCTCGCCCAAAGACCTACCGACCGATGCGCCTCGGCCAGAGCCTCGAAGACCGGTCAACTCCGGCACTGGTCGGCAAAACCACCCGGCTGAACGCCCCGAAGCCATCGCGCGCCTTCTACAAAACACGAAACCGCCCGAGACCATCTCCCTCATTCCCCATTCCCTACCGGAACTTCCGCCCGGACCTGTGATTTTCACTAATCGGGTTTTCGATCCGTCCTCCGACGGAGGCGCTGTGGCGGGCCCGACGGGACCAAGCGGCTCGCCAGCCAGTAGCGCCGGGAGCGGAACTCAGCTTGTGGTGGAAGAGGCCGGAGACGAGGCGCCGCCCCCGCCCGCGCCAACACTGAAGCCCCCGCCGCAAAAGGTGCGGCTCACCAGCAGCATGATCAGCGCGAAGGCGCTCGACAAGCCGGCGCCTGCTTACCCGCAAATCGCCAAAATCACGCGCACGCAGGGACCAGTGGCGGTTGAGATCGTGATCGATGAGGAAGGCCGCGTCATCTCCGCTCATGCGACGAACGGCCCACAAGTTCTACGCATCGCTGCTCAACAGGCTGCCCTGCAAGCCCGCTTCTCGCCAACCAAGCTCAACGGCCAGCCCGTCAAAGTCACCGGCGTGATCACTTACAACTTCGTCCTGCAATAAGGGGGCTATCAGCCGTCAGCCGTCAGCAACGCCGGGA
>JACCRA010000094.1 GCA_013813825.1 Pyrinomonadaceae bacterium
CGGCGTGCTACCCACTCCGCTCCGGCTTGGAGCCGATCCGCGATTTGCGGGCCGGGGCGTCACCATCGCATTTCTCGATTCGGGTTTCTATCGCCATCCCGATCTGGTGACGCCGCATAACCGCATCCTCGCTTACCACAACTCGGTGTTGGATGATCCTTCGACGCTGGAAGCAGCCGAGCCGGCGAGTTGGCACGGAATGATGACTTCGGTGGTCGCGGCCGGCAACGGTTCGCTCTCAAACGGCTTCTACCGCAGCATCGCGCCCGAAACCAACGTCGTGCTCGTCAAGCTGGCGAAGACCGGACGCATCTCCGAGGCCGACATCCAACGCGGCTTGGAATGGGTGTTAAAGCACCGCCGGCAATACAACATCCGCGTGGTGAACATCTCGGCGGGCGGCGACGACGATGAGTCGTATTTGCAAAACTCTCTGTCGCGGACGGTGGAGCAGGTGGTGCGAAAGGGTTTGATCGTGGTCTGCGCCGTCGGGAACGCGGGGCTGGAACCGGGACATCCGGTGCTGCCGCCGGCGAGCGCGCCGTCGTGCATCGCCGTCGGCGGTTTGGACGATCAGAACTCTCTCGACCGCGCGCGGCGCGGCATGTACCGCTCTTCATACGGTCCAACTTTCGACGGCTTGCAAAAGCCCGAAATTATCGCGCCGGGCATCTGGGTGCCGGCCCCGATTTTGCCGGACACGCCGACCGCCGACGCAGCTGAGTTGTACACCACGCTCGACCACGCGCCCGACCACGATTTGCGAAAGATCATCGATGAGCACCCCGACACCGACCTCGATCTGTCAGAAGCGCGCGATTTGCCGACGCACCTGCTGCGCCACCTGATCACGATCAAACTGCGCGAGGGCGACGTGATCAGCGAGCACTACAAGTACGTGGACGGCACTTCTTTCGCCGCGCCGATAGTCTCCTCGATCATCGCCTGTATGCTCGAAGCCAACCCGAAACTGACGCCGCAGCAAGTCAAACGCATCCTGATCGACACGGCCGAGCGCCTGCCCGGTATCGAGATCGACCGGCAAGGTTGGGGCGTCGTCGCCCCGCGCCGCGCCGTCGAGTTCGCGCTCTCACTCCGGCATCTGCACTGAAACCAAAAGTCGAAAGACGACAGCGACGGCCGCTAGGCGGCGCGGCGCGTGCGCCTGAGATCGCGGAGCCGCTGTTGCGCGAACAGTCGCATGGCTAACGGCATGATGGCCGGGGCGGAACACTCGTCTGGCTGTGGCGGGTGGCGCGATAGCAGGTCCGCTTCGGCGCGGCAAAAATCGCACTGGGCGAGGTGGAGGCGAACTCGTCTAAGCGCCAAGCCCGCGAGCACGTCGCCGGTATAGGCCAGCAGCGACGCGGCGGACGGACAAATAATCTTTTTACGGAAGAAGCCGGGACGTGGCTGTTGTTGGTGATGACGGCCGTTCATGTTCCCTCCCGCTCTAAAGACAGCTGGTCCAGAGGCAAAGAGCGGGGGGGCCGACCTGTTGCCTACGATAACGCCCGCACCTTATCACCAAACTGAGCGCCCTCACAAGATATTTTGTCAGCTATCAGCGGTCGGTCAGTCATGCGCCGCGCTAGTCTTTCAATGGCGCGCCTTGTTCAACTCAGCGAAAGGCCCGCGCACTGACTTGGTTTTAGCTGATCGCTGGTCGCTGACTGCTGAACGCTTACGATATTTTTTGCCATGCAGTTGTGGCTGCTGTGGCTGCCCACAGCGCTTAATCGTGGCGCGCTCTCCTGCCGGCGGCAAGCCGCCGGGCGTTTAATGGCCGGACACGTTCAATTACTCTTTGGAAATTGTCAGGAGCCAATCGTTATGGTTAAGCGCATCACCGCCATCGCCCTTATCTTCGCCTGCGCGAGCGCCGCGTGGGCGATCCTCGGCGCGACCATCTTCTCGCGCACTTACGCGACCGATCAAAATTTGGAGCACCGCGTCGTCTCGCTGTGGGGCGCGCCGCATAGCCAATCCCCGCCCGTCGCGACATACGAGCAACTGGTCCCCAAGACGGTGGAGACCATCGTGGACGGCAAGCTGAAGAAGACAATTGAACAGGAGAAAGTAACGACGGCGCTGCCCATCGAGAGCAGCCGCGTGGCAGTCGCGCTTGACCTGGAACACCGGCAAAAAGGTTTGCTCTGGTACAGCACCTACAAAGTCGCGTTCGCCGGCAGCTACACTTTCCGCAACACGACGCCGTCCGACAAGGTGACATTTACCCTCAACTTCCCGACCTCGCAGGCCGTCTATGACGATCTGACTTTTACAGTGGACGGCGCGCCCCTCGACCTCTCTGGAACACAGGACAGAGCGCAGAGTCAGACGCGGGGCGAGGCGCGTATCGCGCCGGGGCAGACGGCGACGCTCAAAGTCGCTTACCGCTCGCAAGGCTTGTCTGAATGGCGCTACAACTTCGGCGGCGACGTGGCGCAGGTGCGCGACTTTCAGTTGCGGATGACCACTAACTTTAAGGACATCGACTTTCCCGAAAACACTCTCTCGCCGTCCGCGAAGGAAGAGACCGCCGGCGGCGGCTGGCGGCTCGACTGGAACTACCAGAATCTCGTCTCCGGCTTCCAGATCGGAATGGCGATGCCGGAGAAATTACAGCCCGGCCCCCTCGCCGGGCGCATCAGTTTGTTCGCGCCCGTTTCGCTTTTTTTCTTTTTCTTCCTAATGTTCATTATCACCACGATGCGCGGCATCGAACTGCATCCGATGAACTATTTTTTCCTCGCGGCGGCCTTCTTCTCATTTCACCTGCTCTTGGCTTATCTCGTCGATCACGTCTCGATTCACGTCGCGTTCGCCGCCGCGTCCGCCGTCTCGATCTTCCTCGTCATCAGCTA
>JACCRA010000115.1 GCA_013813825.1 Pyrinomonadaceae bacterium
CCGGGCCGTTTCACTGGACTGCGAGCCGGCATCGCCACGGTACAGGCTTTGGCCGCCACGCTGGGGCGTCCCGCTGCCGGCGTGCCGACCCTTCACGGCGTTGCCCATGTCGCCGGCCCCGCGTCACTGGTCGTCGCTGTTTTGCCGGCGGGGCGCGGCGAAGTGTTCGCCCAACTGCTCGAAGTGACCGGCACGGGCGTTGTCGTCGAACACGGCGTTCCTGTGCATCTCTCACCGTCGGAGTTGATGCGTCGTGCGCTTTCGTGGGACGCCCCTTTAAGATGGGCGATTAGTGGTCGGGCGCGCTCGATGTTTGAGCGTCTGGAAGAGTTTGCCGACCGCGCCGGAATCTTGTGGATTGATGAAACTCGAACTGGAGCGGAACGGACTGCTGCCGTCGCGCCGGCTTGGTCACTCGCCGCGCCCGTCGAAGCGCTCGCCGTCGCCATCGCGGAGCTGGCGTTGCGACGTTACCAGACAGGTGAATCATTAAACGTCGAGCATGTGCGCGCTCTCTATGTGCGCCTGTCAGATGCGGAGATTAAAGAGCAATGTCGTGCGTCAAGCATGTAAAGGCGGTTGCGCGAAGTGATTACGCGATCAGTCGAATGACTGATCACGATCTGATCGAAGTAGTCGAGATCGAAGAATCCTGTGGGCTGAGTCTGTGGGGGTGGGACTCGTATCACGCCGAGTTATTGCGCCCGGAGTCGATCATGCTGGTAGCGCGGAGGGCAGTGGACAGTCATGACGGGCAGCGTGGGCTGGGGGGCTTTATTGCCGCGCGCCTCGTCGCGGAGGATTTGCACATCAACAACATCGGCGTGCGGACGGAGTTTCAGCGGATAGGCCTCGGCGGCTCGCTGCTCACCGCCGTCCTTTCTACCGGCGTTGTGCAAGACGCGACGGCTGCTATCTTAGAGGTGCGTGCGGGAAACGTAGTGGCGCAGGCGCTCTACGAGCGCCACGGCTTCGCGACCATCAGCCGCCGCCGTAATTATTATCGGCAGCCGACGGAGGATGCCATCATCATGAAAGTCTTAATCAAAGAGAGTACCGCTCCATAAGCAGGCTTGATCCAGACAACGGAAATGGGCTACCATTTTCGCAACGTGAACAGAATGACAGCGTGCCCCCGGAATCGTCCGGGATGAGCCGCTTGAAAAAATCAGCGCACACACCAGACGTATCCGCACAAAGGAGGCTGCCACAAAAATGGAGATGACCAGTACGAATGTCCTGAAGGAGCAACTAATCGGGAGCGATCCCGAATTTCGTGAATTGGCGCGGGAGCACGGGCGTTATGAAGCCCGCTTGAGCGAATTATCTTCGCTGCCATTCCCGAACGACGAAGAGCAGTTGGAAGAGATCACGCTGAAGAAGAAAAAGTTGGCCGTCAAAGATCAGATGTATGAGATCATGCTTCGGCACCAGCAAGCTGATTCGGCCACGCACTAGGGTTTGGCCGGTCCAAGCCCGCGACACCGCTGCGACATCTATCGAAACTTAGGACTCGGGGACGCCGTCGATATTGAACAGCGCCCCCTTTTTTTAGTTGAGAGTAACAACCAAGTGGTTCGAGACGGTCTTCCATTCGTGTTTGTTCCCCTGCTCGCCGCGTGTCTTGCGGCAGCTTTCGGACTCTGGTACGTGGCGCTGCCACTCCTCCTCCTCACAGGATTTATGGCTTACTTTTTCCGCGATCCGCGTCGCGCTGTGCTGACGGACGCTTCCATCGTCGTGTCGCCAGCGGACGGGCGCGTAACACGCGTCGCTCAAATAGAGCCAGGAACTGCACACACCGGCACTGTCGTCAGCATTTTTCTCTCGCCTTTCGATGTGCATATCAATCGCGCGCCAGTCGCCGGCGAAATTACCGACGTTACATATCAGAAAGGCCGATTCGTGATCGCTACCCGCGAAGACGCCAGCTTAGTGAATGAACAGAATGCTCTCACGATTAAAGGTGAGCATGTGACTGTGATCTGCAAGCAGATCGCGGGCGTTCTAGCGCGGCGGATTGTGTGTTGGAAACACGCGGGTGAGCGAGTCGCGCTGGGTGAGCGATTTGGTTTAATCAAATTCAGTTCACGAACTGACTTAATTCTCCCGCCGGAAGTTGAAGTTACGGTGCGCGTCGGAGACCGCGTGCGCGGCGGCACTAGTCTGATTGGGAGGGTCCGATAATGCCCGCGTTTCATGATTCTCCTGAACAGATAAACTTTGCTGCCGGCGACCTACCTGCCGATGATAATTCCGTCATGTTGAGGAAAGAGCGGCGTGGATTACGCAAGGGTCTCTACGTGATTCCCTCCGCTTTCACGGCGGCAAATATCGGCATGGGCTTTTACGCCGTGATGGGAGCGCTCCGGGGATTCCAACTGCTCGAAGGTGGAACGGATGCTGAACTGACCCGCGCCGCCGCGCACTTTGATTACGCGGCCAGAGCCATCGGTTGGGCGACGTTGTTCGATGCGCTTGATGGTCGTATTGCACGAATGACGAAGACGACGACTGAAATCGGCGTTCACCTCGATTCGCTGGCAGACGTCTTAACTTTCGGCATCGCCCCGGCTGTCTTGATTTACTCTTGGGGCTACGGCGCTGCTTTAGCTGAAGGGAGTAATGCCCATAAACTTGGTTGGTTCTTATCTTTCATGTTTCTGATCTGCGGAGCCTTTCGTCTCGCACGATTTAATGTTCAAGCAACGAGACCACGTGTGCTTGCCGAAGGCGCGGCCAAAGTGGATAAAAAGAATTTTGTAGGTTTACCCATTCCCGTCGCCGGAGGCATGATCGCCGCACTGGTGCATTTCTCTCCTGAACCACTTTCGCGCCTCGCGGTCGAGCAGGGGATTGTTTACAGCGGATTGCTAATGGGATTAGTTGCGCTTCTTTCTGTTCTGATGATCAGTACCGTGCGTTACTCTAGCTTTAAGGCAGTTGGCTTGAGTAGGCGCAGCACACAAGTCGCGATCCTCTTGCTCGCGGCCATCGGCATGTTGATTTGGCTGTATTCCCGCTACGTTTTGGTGTCCCTCCTGAGTCTTTACATTCTCCATGGTTTGTTGCTCCGCTTGGCCTCTTTACTCCGCTCCCGTCTGACTTTCACTCGTCTAGTTATTTAATGTTAGAGAGCAGATATGTGTATTAGTGATTAAGTACCGAACAAATTTATGCGAATCAGTAGTTGAAAAGACAGACACACAGCCGAATTGGTAGAATTTTCTTGCGATGGAAAATCAACTAATTCACTTATATCTGCGTGTCTGTCACACTTACGATACTTGCTCCACATCTTGTTTTCAACGCTTGAGCAATAATGCAACTCCGGCTTGTACTGACCAAGAACTGATCACCATCTTCTTCTTCGGTCACGATAATGGGTTGTTTCAGAAAAAAGCCATTTACCAGTTCACCGTCAATTACTGGAAACAGTGGTTCCCACACTTGCCGAGTTATCAAACCTTTTGTTATCGGCTCAATCGCTTGGAGCAAACCTTTCAAGCTCTAGGCGGCGAGTGGTTGCGTGGTGTGAAAGCCGAGATGACACCGGAACTGGACCGCTTGGTTGATTCTTTTCCGGTGATGCTGGCTAAACATGGACATGCGTACACGGCGAAAGTCGCTCGCGAGATTGCCAACAAAGGCTATTGTGCCGCCAAAAAGACGCATTTTCATGGGGTGCGACTGCACACTATCGCACAGCGCCGCAGCGGACAACTCCCGCTGCCTGACCAGCTTTGGCTGCGTGCAGCCAGTGTCCATGACCTCTCAAGTGTACGCGAGCAAGCCATCCCCTTGCCGACCTCGACGTTGTTTGGCGACAAAGCGTTTCGCGACCAGCAGTTCGCACAACTGCTCCAAGCACAAACGACGCGGCTCTACACGCCGCACAAGAAACCAAAAGGCGCAGAGTTGAGCGCGACGGAGAAATCGTTCAATCGCATGGTCAACCGTCTGCGCCAACCGATCGAGAGTTTATTCAATTGGCTCAACGAAAAAACCCAAATTCAGAATGCCAGTAAAGTTCGTTCGACGGAAAGTTTGCTGGTGCATTGTTGGGCGAAGCTGGCTTTTGCGATGTATTCCCTCGTTTTCAACTACTGATTCGCATATTTAGCTGTATCCATCGCATAGGCCAGATGCTTGGAAATTCGGCAAAATTATTTTAAAACCGAGCACCCTGCCTTAGACAGATGGTCTGATGTAATTTGGTACGACTATTTAAATTCTTCGAACTGATAAGATAGGGGCAAACGCAACTAGTCCGGAGCGGGTAGTGATTAAAAGCAACTCCCCCGCTACGATTGGAGTGGCTGCGGTATTGTTCCCCTCGCCGACGGGTAACATGTTCATCTGTTTTCCGTTGCGTAAGGACAGGACGATACAGGCATCGCCAGCTAGTGGCGCAAAGAGCACGTTCTCACCATCCTGAATTGGTTGCGATGAGATGCGGCCGGGTAATTGTCGTTTCCATTGAAGTGCTCCGCGGTCGGCATCAAAAAAATAAACAAAATTATCCAGCGATGCCGCGATGATGCCATTATTCGAGAAGGTGATAGATTGTACTCCTGCGCCCGTGCGACGACGCCAAATGAGCTTGCCCTTCGCCTCATCATATGCATAGACATAACCATCGGATGAACCAAAAAAAATCTTATTACCAACGACAGCGACAGCTCCTCGAATCGCCCCGCGGGTCTGATAACGCCAGCTTGTTCGACCTGTTGTTTGATCGAGAACAATTAATGTTCCTTTCTCATTGCCCATGTAAATATTTTTACCGGACAAGACGGGAGTGGAAAAGAACGGGGCGGTGTACTGACTAACCCACTCAATCACACCGGTCTGTTTGTTCACTGCATATACCCGCCCATCAGCCGAACCGCCAAAGACGGACCGCTGATTTACTGCTAAAGCTCCACCGAGAGGGAACTGGAAAGTCCGCATCCAACGCGTGACGCCACTAGTAATCCCTAGCGCCCGGAGAGTTCCAGTAGCCTGTACTGAACTGGTTTTGTGGGGCGATTGATCGAGAACCGAGGCCACATAGACGCCCTCCATATCCGCAACCGGGGCGGCTGAAAACTCACCGCCAATGTCTGCTCTCCACAACAATTGTCCGCTGGTGACATGTAATGAGATAACGGCCCCCCCCGCAAGTGGCAGATAGACTGAGGCATCGTTGAATGCCGGCGTTAAATTTACGGTTTCGGCGGATTCGTAAAACCAACGAATCGCCAAAGGCTGCGAGAACGAGAGGCGGTCAAGGTGCTTGAAATGCGCCTTTGAGTCAACGGCTTGTAGGAGAATTAAAAGTAAACATAAGAGAAGATTTAATGACGTCGCGAATAATATAGTAACCAAAAAAAATAGCTTTTTCATGGTGTTCGAGCCTCCCAGTTGAAAACAATACTGTAAAGTTGTCAGTGGCACATCAATACATATAATCTTAGCCATATTTTGCTGAATTAAGCCACTATGGATATCCGACGCTGATAATAAATTGGGAGTTGAATGAATGGAGAAAGCGAATAGTGCTCATCACACCATACTCATCCTCGACTTTGGATCGCAGTACACTCAATTGATTGCACGACGAGTCAGGGAACTCGGAGTCTACTGCGAAATATGGCCGCATCACTCAGAGGTGGGAAAAATTAAAGCCGCCGCCCCCCTCGGCATCATCCTCTCCGGAGGGCCGGCCTCTGTATACGATGAACATGCACCAAAACTACATTTGGATTTTCTGACAAATATTAATTGCCCGTTATTGGGAATTTGTTATGGGTTACAACTTTTAACGGTTGTTTTAGGTGGGGAAGTGCGCCCTTCGTTGAACCGCGAATATGGATATGCGCGCTTAAGAGTTGAAGAACCCATAAGCCCCATATTCGCCAATCTTCCGGAGGAGATGAATGTCTGGCTTAGTCATGGGGATGATGTGACACGAATGCCTCAAGGATTTCGAGCTACAGCGACAACTGCCAATGCGCTTAATGCGTTTGAGAATTTAAGCAGTCGCATATTCGGGGTTCAGTTCCATCCCGAAGTGGCCCACACAGCATACGGCAAAGAGATTCTTAAGAATTTTGTGATTAACATTTGCGGCGCAGTTCAAGATTGGTCGCCGACTTCCATTATTGAGCAACAAGTAAATGCAATCCGTAATTTGGTAGGCCCTGAGGAGAAAGTCGTTTGCGGACTTTCTGGGGGGGTGGATTCGACTGTGGCAGCTGCGCTAGTACATCATGCGATTGGTGAACGACAGGTATGTATCTTCGTGAATACAGGGCTTTTGAGGGAAGGAGAGTTCGAACAAACTCTTGAATTATTCAAGCAATACATGAACTTGAATGTGCAAGGGGTAAATGCCACAAATCTATTTATCAATGCTTTATCTAAAATCGCCGATCCGGAAGAGAAGAGAAAAACTATCGGGCGCGTTTTTATAGACGTCTTTGAGTCTGAAGCGCAGGCGCTAGGGAGCGTGGATTTTCTGGTGCAGGGGACTTTGTATCCAGACGTGATTGAATCGATCTCAGTGCGCGGACCGGCAGCAATGATCAAAAGCCATCACAATGTTGGCGGCTTGCCCGAACAAATGCGGCTTAAATTGATCGAGCCGCTCAGAGAACTATTCAAAGATGAAGTGCGGACTATCGGAAAAGAGCTTGGCGTGCCAGAGGCGATTTTGCAGAAGCACCCTTTCCCCGGACCCGGTTTGGCCGTTCGTATTCTCGGAGAGGTGACAAACGAAAAGCTTAAAATACTAAGAGCTGCGGACCTTATCGTCGAGCATGAATTGCGTGCAGCAAATCTTTACAATGCAATCTGGCAAGCCTTTCCGGTGCTGCTGCCAGTGTCGAGCGTCGGAGTGATGGGCGACTTCCGGACTTACGAACAAGTTATAGCTATCAGGGCTGTGACTAGTCAGGACGGGATGACGGCCGATTGGGCGCGTTTGCCGCATGAACTTCTGGCACGCGTCTCATCACGCATTGTCGCGGAAGTGCGTGGCATTAATCGAGTCGTCTATGACATTAGCTCGAAACCGCCGGGAACCATTGAGTGGGAATAAATTGATCGGGTCGGCGGTCTCCCCGCCAGAGCATTTTGTGACGCTTAGATGAGGTCGCGGGCAATGAATTCAAAGAGCTCCTCAATAGCTGCTGTAATATCTCGGACCCGTCGTTACTTTTCGCGCATGATATAGTCTGCGTCGCTTTGCCTGAGCGCCGTAGTGGATTCTTTCGTTAACAAAGCAAAAGAAAGCAAATGGCTGATCATAAATTCGTACACCTACATCTGCACACGGACTTTAGTTTGCTTGACGGGGCAATTCAAATCAAACCCCTCTCAAAACGACTGGCGGAACTTGACATGACCGCGTGCGCCATTACGGATCACGGCAACATGTATGGGGTGATGTCTTTCTATCACACCATGAAAGGGCAAGGGATTAAGCCGATCATCGGTTGTGAAGTCTATATCGCGCGGGGCAGCCGTCTAGAAAAGCAGCCGTTCAACTCAAAATCTGGGGAGAAAGCCAATTATCATTTAATACTTTTGGCTAAAGATTACGAAGGTTATCAGAATCTCATTAAGCTCACTTCAAAGGCGTATACAGAGGGTTTTTATTACAAGCCTCGAATTGATCGAGAACTATTGGCGGAACATAGTCGCGGGTTGGTGGCACTATCAGCGTGTATGTCTGGCGTCCCTTCGGCTTTCCTCGCGCGCGGGGCCGAAGAAGACGCGGCGCTGGTCGCTTCTGAGTTTCAAGAGATTCTAGGCAAAGGTAACTACTTTTTAGAAATTCAAGAACATGACTTGGACGCGCAAAAGCGTATTCGGAAGCCGCTCGTTGCGCTTTCAAAGCGGACCGGTATCCCGCTTGTCGCCACCAATGATGCCCATTATCTAAAACCCGGTGACGCTCGGGCTCACGATGTGTTGCTCTGTATTGGTTCGGGAAAAACCGTCCAAGATACAAATCGCTTGCGCTATGGCTCCCAAAATTTTTACGTGCGTTCCGCCGAAGAGATGTGGCAAATTTTCGGTCAAGAGATGCCCGAAGTGCTTAATCGGACGCTTGACATTGCAGAAATGTGCAATGTTCAGTTCCCCGTAGGGATCAATCATCTCCCGGTATACCCGATTCCCGATTCCGAGGCCGGTCGCACAATTGATGAGTACTTCGAGCGAGTTGTGAGAGAAGGGTACGAGTACCGGCGGCAGAAAACTTGGGAGCCAGCGCAGGCGCGCCAAGACTTGAAGCACTCAATGGCAGAATATCAAGCTCGAATCTCAAAAGAGATTGAGATGATTAAGCGCATGGGATTCTCTAGCTATTTCTTGATTGTCTGGGACTTCATAAAATATGCCAAGGAGCGGGACATCCCCGTAGGCCCCGGCCGCGGTTCGGCCGCCGGGTCGCTTGTCGCCTACTGTCTAGGAATTACAGACATCGATCCGCTAAAGTACGATTTACTTTTCGAGCGCTTTCTAAACCCTGAAAGAGTTTCAATGCCGGATATTGATGTAGATTTCTGCGTTCGCGGAAGAGACCAAGTTATCCAGCATGTGACGAAACTTTACGGTCATGAATCAGTGTGTCAGATTATTACTTTCGGCACCCTCGCTTCAAAAGCGGCGATCAAAGACGTTGGGCGAGCTCTTAACATGCCTTATGCGGAGGTAGAGAGGATTGCCAAAATGATTCCCCCGCCGGTTCGTGGGCGTAACATCAGTCTCACACACGCTTTGGAACAAGTGCCTGAATTGCGGGTTGCCGTTGAAAATAGTCCCCAAATCAAAGAATTATTGGATTTGGCGCAACGTCTTGAAGGATGCGCGCGGCATACTTCCGTCCATGCCGCAGGAGTCGTTATATCTCCTGCACCGCTCGATGATTTGATTCCGGTAGCTGTGTCTTCTAAACAAGAGGTGACAACTCAGTTTGCGATGTCCGATTTAGAAAAAACGGGCATGTTGAAAATGGACTTCTTAGCACTGACGGCTTTGACAGTCATAAGCGACTGCTTAAAGTCTATTAAGCAACTGCTTGGATGCGACATCGATTGGACTACAGTCGACTTGGACGATTTCCCGACCATGCAATTATTTGGTGAAGGACGGACTGAAGCTGTTTTTCAGTTCGAGTCACAAGGAATGCAAGAAATTTGTCGACGACTGAAGCCAAAAAATCTAGAAGACCTCGCAGCGTTGAATGCCCTTTACCGTCCTGGTCCACTTGATGGGGGGATGGTTGATGATTTTATTGAAAGGCATCACGGACATAAAGTTGTACGCTATATCTTACCCGAGATGAAGGAAATCCTGACTAACACTTATGGGATAATAGTTTATCAAGAACAGATCATGCAGCTTGCACAGAAATTAGCCGGTTATAGTCTCGGGGAAGCCGATTTGATGCGCCGTGCGATGGGCAAGAAAAAGCGTGAAGAAATGGTTGTGCATGAAAAGAAATTCATAGAAGGGGCGGTTCAAAGAGGCATCAAAAGAGAAAAAGCCGAGCAAATTTTCAATCTGATGGCCCAATTCGCGGATTATGGTTTCAACAGAAGTCATAGCGTCGCTTACGCTTATTTAGCATTTCAAACCGCGTATTTGAAGTCCCACTATCCTGAGCACTTCTACGCCGCCGTGCTCTCCAATGAGAGCGATGACACCGCGAAGATTCTTAAGTATGCCAATGAATTAAAGAGTCAGGGTATCCACCTTCTCCAGCCCGATGTAAATGAAAGTTGGGGCAACTTCACTCCCGGTAAACAGTGCATCCGTTTCGGCTTGGCGGCCATTAAAGGAATCGGACAATCCTGTGTAGATGCAATTTTAGAGGCGCGTGCGCAGTTTCACTTTCTCTCTATATACGATTTTTCCGAGAGGGTTCCTCAACGAGCTATCAGCAAGCGAGTTTTGGAGAGCTTGGTTTCGGCAGGGGCATTTGATTCTTTAGCGCTTGGAAACGAAAATATGGCTGCACATAGACCCCGTCTATGTGCAGCCATTGAAAGCGCGCTAACTGCTGGAACTCGAAGCCAGCAAGATATTAGTTCTGGACAAAGCGGACTTTTCGGTGGATCTAGTGATTTCGTGCCAGCATTCTCTCAACATCTTCCAGATGCAAAGCCTTGGTCGCATCAAGAATTGCTCAATGGCGAGAAAAGTTCACTAGGCTTTTATATTACGGGTCACCCTTTGGATAATTATCTTGATATATTAGATCAGATTGGATACACTAAGTGTTTGAATATTACATACTTGCAGTCTGGTATGGTAGTTCGAATCGGGGCAATTATCACCGGCTTACAAATTCGCAATACTAAAAAAGGGGATTCTTTTGCTTTATTGCGCCTTGAGGACCAATCAGGAGGGGTAAAGTGTATTTGTTGGCCAGAAACATATAAAAAATATCGAGCTTTTATTGCAGATGAAGCAGCCGTAATTGTTAAAGGTCAGCTTGATATAACGGATGAAGGAACTTACACAGTTGTAGCCAATGAAGTTATTAAATTAGACGAAGTACAACAGAAGGAAGCCAGAGCGGTAATCGTGAAGTTACCGGCTGTCAAGGACGCGCAAATTTTTTTAGAACAGTTGTTTCAAGTACTAAAAGGATATAGAGGAGAATGTGAAGTCCTTTTTGAAATGATTTTGGAGGGAGGAGTGCTGGTGAGAACCAAATCAAATGGTGCCTTACGAATTTCAGGATGTTTAGATGTGGAGCGCGCTTTAATCCAAATCGGCTGCAAAGTCGAGTGGTCATTTGCTTGTGTTTGAACTTCTTTGTAAGGCGCGGATGGAACAGGTTGTTTAATAGTTCTAAGTACCAGAACAAATTAGCTTAAACTATTGCATAGGTTGGATGATTGGAAAGTAATCTAAAACGATTCAAAATCACATCTCATGCCTCAGATCAGATAGTTTAACCTAATGTTCGACTCTTTTTTGTAGATGCTACCTAAGTCCTTTATTTTCAACGCAGGCATTTTTAGCTTTTGGTCGTTCGGCTCAAATTGATGCCGAGAACTGTTGAAAACAAAGAGCTAAAAAAGAGTCGAACATTAGGTAGTTTAATCTAATATGGTACGAGCACTTAATAGCAAATTTCTGCGTTTGGAGAAGAACGCTGATTCAAGTTTGAAGTGCAACAGAACGCTGTTTGAAAAAGACTTCATTTGCCGTCCGTAAAGCCGAGCGTCTTGCGTGGGCGAGTGTTCAACCGCTCCATGACTTGCTCAATCTCGGTATCGGTGCTCGTCGTGGAAGTCATGCTTCTTCGGGAAGTATTGGCGCACCAATCCGTTAACTGTGCGAGAGCCGCTTGGGTCACGGTGGCGGCGCTCTTACGCTCCATCTTCTGGAGCCGAGTCAGGTCGACTGGCGCTCCGTCAAACTCACGATAGCCTGCTGGTGGCGCTCTCCGATGATCGTGTCAGCTTCCCAATCACCGAGCCGTCCTTTCGTCTCTACGATCCTGGGGCGGGCCTTGCTTGATGCTAACTCGATTGGGCATCTGCCCGCGCCGCGAGTGGGTGCCATAGCGTTTGCGCCGATTCTTTTGACTGCGCAGGTGAAGATGGAGCGTGCCACCTCCCCGCTTGTCAGCGTAGATGTATTGATAGCTGCGCTCATGGCTGACCGTCGGTTGCTGTTCAGCCGGAGGCGACCCGCAATCAGTTCAGGACTCTACTCTGCCGCAGGAGCGACTCGATGCTTGCCTACGTCTGCTTGGTAATGAGCGAGTGGTAGGCGGCGCGGTGACGGGCAGTCGAGAGTTGATGCGCTTGGCGTGGACGGTCGCCGCGCTGCTCTTGGTTGCGGCGCACCTCGCGCGAGATGGTGCTTTTGTGGCAGCTCACGATAGTTGCTATTTGCGTCTGGTGGCGTCAACCGCCTCTTTGAATACGGCAAAAATCATGCGTCATGCCCGATGTGTGGCGGGTGAAAATCACAACTCGCGTCTGTCGGTTGACGATCACTTGCGACTTGATGGTGTGCTTCTTCTTCTTGCCCGAAATAGTACTACCGCTGTTTTTTGTCGGGCGTTCGATAGGTGTTTCCGTCGCACCGACAAAATCACTTCGATGGCGTTGTCACTCTCACGCAACTGCTTCTTACCCGGCAGCCGGAAGTCAGCACACCGCTTCAAGACGTTTTCCACCTTCGTGACGATGCTGCGGCACACGGTCGGCTCACTCAGACCCCATCCGTGCGCCAAATGGAACTGCGGGCAGTATTCGCGCCAATACTCAAGCGTCAGCAAGACTTGGTCTGCAATTGCCAGCTTCGGCGGTCGTCCCAGCTTATTCTGTGGGCCCTTGAGTTCAGCCCGGACAAATTCGCACATCCGATGGAAAGTCTCTGGCTTGACGCCGCAGTATTGCTTGAAGTGTGCGGGCGACCGCACTTTGGTGTTTTCGTAACTCATCAGTAGACCTCTTGCAAAAGTCATCCTGACCGAAAGCAAAAGCTAGTGATTTAGCGGTCGGCATCTTCAACAAAACCGACTTTTGCAAGAGGTCTAGTATTTTGATGAGCGAAACGGTTTAAATTTTTAAATAGCACTTATGAAAGAGGTTTAATGACTCAACAGCAAAATGTTCCGGCCTTTGAGCGCGTGAAATTAGCTAGACATCCTGATCGCCCTTACACTTTAGATTATTTTGAGAGAATTTTTGAAGATTTTATCGAATTAAAAGGGGATCGGAGATTTGCTGATGACCCAGCGATGATCTGTGGTTTTGCCACCTTTCATCAACTACCTGTTGCTGTCGTCGGACAGCAAAAAGGGCGGGATACTAAGCAGCGCCGGTATCGGAATTTTGGGATGCCGAAGCCTGAAGGTTACCGTAAAGCTCTGCGTTTGATGCAGCTTGCGGCGAAATTCAATCGCCCAATTTTGACATTCATTGATACTCCCGGCGCTTATCCTGGAATAGACGCTGAAGAGCGCGGGCAGGCAGAGGCAATTGCTAGAAATTTGCTTGAGATGACTAATCTTGAGGTTCCAGTAATAGTGACAGTTATAGGTGAAGGTGGTTCTGGTGGTGCATTAGCGATTGGAATTGGGGATGTCGTCCTAATGTTTGAGAACGCTATTTACTCTGTAATCTCACCAGAAGGGTGTGCCGCCATCCTTTGGAAAGACGTGGGGCAATCTATCCGTGCGGCGGATGAGTTGAAGTTGACAGCTAAAGATTTGAAGCGGTTTGGGATTGTCGATGTGATAGTTGCTGAACCACTTGGCGGTGCCCACGTATGTATGGACGAGGCTGCTAAAATTCTAGACGAAAGCTTATTGAGGTGTTTGATCGAATCTTTAGATGTGTCTCCCAAAATGAGGAAAGCCGCTCGGTATATTAAGATGAGGGAGTTGGGCGTCTAAAACTTTCGTTTCCCACTTTCTTTTTAAGTTACGCTATCTGAAACACACAACGTGAATTCAACTTCTAAGTGCAACTCGATTATCTGTTCAGCGGAGGCTTGTTAGCGTCACTGGTCAGGTGCATAACTGTTGCTGGCAACGGAGCTTCCAAAACAGGCAAACGACCGTACCGTTGCGGGGTGTTATGGTTGCGGAGCTGCACTTACAGGTTGAATCAGCCCAACTTAAAAAGGAATGTCATCGTCGCCTATCGTCGCACTGTCATTCTCGTTTAAATTAGAAGGGGTGGTTGGTCGTACAGGAGAAGACGCTGCTTCATCATTTCTACTGCCGATAAATTGCAAATCCGTAGCATGTACTTCCAAAGTGTATCGTTGCTTATTTTCCTTATCTGACCATTCTTCAACTCGCAAGCGACCTTCGACATAGACGGGACGACCTTTGGTCAAGTACTGCGAGGCTGTCTCCGCTTGACGGCCCCATAATGTCACGCGAAACCAGGTAGTTATGTCTTGGTTCTCCCCACTACGGTCTTTACGGCGCTCGTTGGTCGCCATCGTAAAGCTGCAAACCGGAGTACCTTGTGGGGTATATCTTAATTCAGGATCCTTTCCAAGATTACCGACAAGAATAATTTTGTTAAAAGACATCTTATAACCTTTCGTGGTGAGAGAGTTTACGAGCGTATCCGCATAGTACCTTCACTGCCTAGCTAGGTCAAGTAAGGTGCTAGGGCGAGCGCATCTAAATTCGCCGTAAAAATGAGAGTGTGGCATCTTCTCGGTAGTTTTACCTCAAAGCGTGAGGAACTATGCGAGGAGAATGATGATGAGTGTCCCGACTCCCGTCAGCCTGTTGGAACATTTTGCTGACTTGACCGACCCGCGGGTTGACCGCACAAAGTTGCATCAGTTGTTGGATGTGTTGGTGATTGCGATGTGCGCGACGATCTGTGGGGCCGAAGGCTGGGAAGACTTCGCCGAGTTTGGTAAGGCCAAGCAAGCAT
>JACCRA010000145.1 GCA_013813825.1 Pyrinomonadaceae bacterium
CGGTCGCACAGTTCGCACGCGAACGCGATCTCATCGTCATCGCCGACGAGGCTTATGAAGATTTAGTCTATGACGGCGAGCACGTCTCCATCGCTTCGCTCGAAGGCATGTTCGAGCGGACGATTACAAGTTTCACGCTCTCAAAATCTTTCGCGATGACAGGCTGGCGCATTGGTTACGTCGTTGCCGCCGAGCCGTGGATGACCGGCCTCAAAAAGACCACGCTCTATTCGACTAACGGCGTCTCGACGCCGACGCAATGGGCGGCCGTCGCCGCGCTCAACTTGCCCGAGACCTACTTCGAGGAGGCCCGCGCCGCTTACCGCCTGCGCCGCGACCTGCTGATCGCCGGGCTGAACGAGAGCGGCCTTGCCTGCGCGCCGCCGGCCGGAGCCTTCTATGCCTTTCCCGACGTATCGCACATCAACTCTGACAGTCGCATCGCGGCTGAAATCCTGCTCGACCGTGCGCAGATCGCGACTGTGCCCGGCTCCGTCTTCGGCGAGCACGGCGAAGGCCGCGTCCGCTTCTCCTTCTCGACTTCTCCCGACGTGATCGCCGCCGGCCTCGACTCGCTCCGCCGGAAGCTCTAAGGGCAAGGATGAAGGCGGACGGGATGAAGGATGAACGTCAGAAAGCAGCCCGACGCTTAACCATCGATCACCTCTCTCCCGTTAAGCGCCGCCCTCTTAACGAATTTAGCTTCATCCAACGCATCCGAGAGCAAGCCCACGCACAACGCACCCGCGAGGGCACAGTTCCTTCTTCATCTTTCATCCCTCATCCTTCATCCTTGCTCTCCGGCATCGGCGACGATGCGGCGGTCTTTCGCGCTTCGTCTCAGTTAGATTTTTGCATTACAACTGATCTGCTGATCGAAGAGATCGACTTTCGCCGCGCGACGACTACGCCGTGCTTTCTCGGCCACAAGGCGCTGGCCGTCTCGCTCTCCGACATCGCCGCGATGGGCGCGCGCCCGCGCTTTTGTCTGCTCTCCATTGGCGTCCCAGCGGACATCTGGCGCACACGCTTTCTCGATCAATTTTACGAAGGCTTCTTCGCCCTCGCCGGTGAGCATGAAGTGTTGCTCATCGGCGGCGACGTGTCACGCACGCCCGAACACATCATGATTGATTCCATCGTCATTGGAGAAACGAAACATGGGCGCGCCGTCTTGCGTTCAGGAGCGCGGCCCGGCGATCACATCTTCGTCACTGGAGCGCTCGGCGGCGCGGCGGCCGGGTTGCAACTGCTCGAAGGAGGCGCACGATTGCCGGCACGCTCTTCACGCCGCACGCCTTCCGCCCGCGACCAACTGCTGCTCCGCCAACTGCGCCCGACGCCCCGCGTCGGGTGGGGCGCATGGCTCGGCGAGAAAAAGTTCGCGACGGCAATGATCGACTTAAGCGATGGCCTCTCGTCAGACCTCTCGCACCTCTGCCGCGAAAGCGGAGTCGGCGCGCTGATTGACGCCGCTCGTGTCCCAATTGATCCGAATCTCAAAGCCTTGAAGCTCGAAGCTGATCCGCTCTCGCTGGCGCTGCACGGCGGCGAAGATTTTGAGTTGCTGTTCACAGTCCGCCCACGTCAGGCGCGGCAACTGCCTGCGGAGATCGCGGGAATCAGCGTCACCCACATTGGCGAGATCACGGACGGCGTTCACGGCTGTCAGCTCGACATTAACGGACACAAGCAAGCCTTCAAGCCCGCCGGCTTCGTTCACTTTCGTTAGCCTACATCATTGATTTTGGCTGCTCACACGGTCAACTCTGCCTGCCGGCAACTTTCCGGCGGATTGTTTGACTCACCATGAGACCTTGCCTAGACTGCTCGCGGGACGTGAAAGGAGTTGTTGAATATGCGTTGGCTAGTTATCCGGCTGATCGTGGCGCTGATAACTTTTGGATTCGGCGTGGCTTTAACTATGCCGTGGTCGGCTTGGCGAACGCCGTCCGCTCTGCAAGCTAAAACATCAGTGGCCGCGCCCGCTCCAACTTCAACCGCGAGCGTGCCCGATTCGACGGTGGCAGTTGGCCCTTCGTGCGGCTGCCTGAGTAATACAGAGTTCGCTGGTCCCATGATAGGGGAAAATATTTTTCCTTACGCCTTACAAACTAAACCGACTTATAAACCTCAACCCGTTTATCCACCCATAGCCAAAGCTGCGCGGGCTGAAGGCAAGGTCATCATTCAAATCATCGCTGATGAATCCGGGCGCGTAATCTCATCCTGCGTTGTCTCAGGCCATCCGCTGCTGCAACAGACGGCGGCGGAAGCAGCCTGTCAATGGCGATTCAGCCCAGCGACGATTTCAGGCCACCCCATTAAAGTATCCGGCACGATCACATTTAATTTTGTGCTTCAATAATTGCGCTCGAAGATGCTCAGATTTCATAACACTCTCTCCAATCGCCTCGAAGAGTTTCGCCCGCTCGACGCCAACCATGTGCGGATGTACTACTGCGGGCCGACCGTCTATAACTTCGCGCACATCGGCAATCTGCGCTCGAATCTGTTCGTTGACATCCTGCGTCGCTATTTGAAGTACAAAGGATTTCAGGTGACGCACGTGATGAACCTGACGGACGTGGACGACCGGATCATCGTCTTCGCGCAGGAGCGTGGCTTGACCATTGACGAGTACACCGCGCCTTACATCGACGCTTTTTGGGAAGACGTGGACACGCTCGGCTGCGAGCGCCCTGAGATCGCGCCGCGCGCCACGCGCCACATCGCGGAGATGGAAT